>JAZLGV010000063.1:0-50478 GCA_045616505.1 Candidatus Gastranaerophilaceae bacterium
TACCAAAACCGTTAATTGCTACTTTTTTAGCCATTTGTATTTATCCTTTCCTTTATGTGAATAATTAACATGTCTGTTATAACTCAAACAAAAAACAATGTAAAGAATAGAGATAAATAAAATGCTAAAAATTTAATCTATACAGTAGCTTTTTCTAAATAAGCTGCACAGCCTTCTAAAATTTGATTTTTACCTGCTAATTTTGCATCTTGCAAGCTCAAATCTGCTGCTTTTATTAATTGTTCTGATGTTTTAAATTTTACACTTGCATCTGCTGGGATAGTTACATAACCACCACTTATAGTAAATGCATTTGTTTTTTCAACATGGCTAGACCATTTTTCAATATCGTGCAAAGTATTTTTATACGGAGTTACAAATTTGTCTAACTGAATTTTTAATGGTTGTCCTGAAACTTCTGATGCTAATGAAATTTCTGAATTTGAAGAAACGAGTTTTTTAATATCATTCAACAATGATACATCTTGAGGTTCAAATTCTTTTTCATAATTATCTAAAAATTTCAATATATTTTCTTTTGCAACTTTTTGATTTTTATTATTTTTCAATTCATCAAATACACCATTTTGAATTAATTTCAACTGCTCACTTATAGGTTGTTTTTGTTCAGCAATTTTTGTCTTAAATGTTGCCAAATTTGATTGTAAAGCATCATCTTTTTTAATTTTTTCTGCAATTTCTGTAAGCATTGATGAAAATTCTTCTTTTGTTTTGCCAACAGAAGTCAAAACAAGTTCTTCGCCGCCAAATCTATATGCTTTTTCACCATGAGCAGATGCTACATCAATCATATGTTTTGAAATAGTTTTTAAGAATTCATCACCTTTATCGTGTCCTAAAATCTCATTGATACTTTTAAAATTGTCCATATCTAAAATAGCAACAGAGAAAGGTTTTCCAGCTGCTTGAGCTTCTGTATATTGAGCAATAGCATGTTTTTCTAAAGTACCTTTGTTATACAAATTTGTCATGCCATCTTTTATTGCTTTTTCTTTTAAAATTGAAATACCTTCTTTAGCGGTTTTACCTGTTCCATCAACACCAACTTCTTTTAACGCATTTTTCACAATTTTATCAATGTTTGCTTTATTTCTTATCAACGCTATTGTTGAAATGCCAGCAATACCGCAACCAATAAGTGCAGCTGTTGAAGAATTATCCTTTATTTGACCTTCTTTATATGGTTTTGTGGTTATTTTTGGCTGAGTTACATAATTTTGTTGTGCATTTGCATAACCAACTTTTTGTTCTGAAAAGTTCACACCGCTAATTGAATTAACCATATTAATTAAATTCCTTTACTTACACACATGTATATAAAAGAAAATAATTAAAAATATTTTACTTAAAAAATGTATTTGTATAGAAATATTAACAAAAAATTTAAAAAATTCTTTCGCCTGTTTTTACATCAAAGAAATATAAATTATCTTGATTAATTCTTAAAATCAAACTATCATCAACCTCAAAATCTGGCGGAATTTTTGCACAACATTTTTGACCACCAAATGAGAAATATACAATTTTTTCAGAACCAAGCATTTCAACCATATCAACAGGAACTGCCAATTTAATTTCACCTTCTGGACAAGTCATTTTTTCAGGTCTTATCCCTACAATTACATTATGTCTTTTATCCATACGAAGTTTTTGTTCAGCAGTCAAAGGTAACCTCATACCTTGAAATTCTAAATAATCTTCATAAATGTCTGCGTTCAAAAAATTCATTTGAGGTGAGCCAACAAATCCAGCAACAAAAGTATTAGATGGATTTTTGTAAATATTATTTGGTGTATCAACTTGTTGAATTACACCTTTATCTAAAACTACAATTCTGTCACCCATAGTCATTGCTTCAGTTTGGTCGTGTGTAACATAAATAAATGTTGTTTGTAATTTTTCGTGCAATTTTTTTATTTCAGTACGCATTTGAACACGTAATTTTGCATCTAAATTTGACAAAGGTTCATCCATCAAAAATACTTTTGGTTCACGAACGATTGCCCTACCTAAAGCAACCCTTTGTCTTTGACCACCTGAAAGTTGTCTTGGTTTTCTATCTAATAAATCTTTCAAATCTAAAAGTTCTGCAACTTCTTCAACTTTTTGATTAATAATTTTTTGTTTAACTTTACGCATTTTCAAACCAAATGCGATATTTTCCCTTACTGACATATGAGGGTACAAAGCATAACTTTGAAAAACAAATGCAATATCTCTATCTTTTGGAGAAACATTATTTACTTTTTTTCCTCCAATATAAATTTCACCTGAAGAAATATTTTCTAAACCTGCAATCATTCTCAAAATAGTGGATTTTCCACAACCTGAAGAACCAACCAAAACCAAAAATTCTTTATCTTTGATTTCTAGATTAACACCTTTAATTACAGAATTTCCTTCATAATTCTTTTTTACATTTTTTAAGATTACATCTGCCATAAAATACGCCTACATAAATTTACCAACAGGAATTATTATATTATAAACAGTTCCTTGCATTGGTTCTGATTCAATCCAAATATTACCTTTCAAATGTTTTATCATATTTTTTGAACTTGTCAAAGCAAGAGAACGAACAATATTTTTCTTATTTGTTTTTTCTAACTGTGCATAAGGGTCAAACAATATATCTAAATCACTTGAAACAAAGCCTGCACCAGTATCTGAAACAGAAATTAGCAAATAAGATTTTTCACTAAATTCTTGAGGAACTTCAAAACCTTGAGCCTCAACAAGTTCTTGGTCAGGATGCGCAACCCTAACACTTATAGAACCTATATCAGTTAAATTCAAAGATGTTTCAAATACATTTTGCAATGCTAATTTTAATGCATTTTCATCAGAAAAAATTGTCTTTTTAATAACATCAGATGTATCTAAAGACATTTCAATCTTTTTTGCTGCTGCAAGAGGTTCAAAAGTTTTTAACACGTTTTGTACAGTATTTACAGCATCAAAAATTTGAAAATCATAATCAAACAAATTAGCTTCTGTTTTTGCTAAATCAATAATTTTATCTAACAAATACAAAACATCTGATGAATTTTTATTGATAATTTTCACATATTTTTCTTGACGTTCGCTCATTGCACCACCTAAGCCATCAATCATTGCTTGCGAAAATCCAATCACTGACTGAATAGGAGATTTCAATTCGTTAGACAATTTTACTAAGAAATTATTTTTATCATTATTTGAACGTTTAGAACATTCATGTTCTACCAAAATATTAGTAACAGTTTTATAATTTTGAGTTACATCTCTCAACGCAACAACATAAGATGTATTAGCTGTTTTTGCAGTTATTTCTACATATAAATCTTTTGACAAATCTGAAATCAAATGACCTACAACAGAACGTGTACTATTAGTTGCTTGTCTAATTAAATCCAAACCGCTTTCAATAAAAAGTTCTATATTTTGTTTTAAAAGAACATTTCTATCAGATCTTAAAAGAACACAAACTTGTTCATTTAACCATTCAATACTACCTGATTCATCAACCAACATTAAACCATCTGGAACTGATGAAAGAATATCAATGTCTTTCGATTTTGATAAAAAACTAAATCCCATATATTATAAGCCCTATTTTGTAATTACACTTTGTATCTTAACATAAAACGGGTTTTTCTATATACACCATAATGAGTATTTTTGATAAAAAAGTAGGGCGAGTTTATTAAATAAACTCGCCCCATCTTCTCCCGAAGATTATAACTTTCAAGCTATACTATTTTTGAATATCTTTTGTGCTTAATGCGATTCTGTGTTCTTGTGGAGTGAATTTTTTGATTAAAACTTCAATTTCATCTCCAACTTTGAACTCGTTGAATGGATTTACATTTTCGCCAGCAATTTCAGAAGCTGGAAGTAATGCTTCAACTCCTGGGAAGATATTTACGAACACACCAAAGCTAGTAATTTTGTTTACTGTACCTTTGATAACGCTACCTTCTTCAAATTGACCTTCAATTTGTTGCCAAGGATTTTCGCCCATTCTTTTTAAACTTAAAGAAATTCTTTTTAGTTCAGTATCAATTTTGATAATTTTAACTTCAAGTTTTTCACCCAAAGAAATAACATCTGAAGGGTGTTTAATTCTTTGCCATGAAATTTCAGAAATTGGAAGCAAACCATCAATACCGTTGATATCAACAAAAGCACCGAAATCAGCTATTCTTACAACTTCACCAGTTACGATTTGGTCTTCAGAAAGTTCAGCTAATACGTTATCAACAACTGCATCTCTTTGTTCAGCAACCGCTTGACGTTGAGATAAGATAAGTTTGTTTTTCTTAGGATCAGCTTCAAGAACTTTAACTTCAATTTTTTGATCAATTAGACCTTCAAAAGGAAGACCTGTTCTTAATTGAGAAGAAGGAATGAAACCTTTCAAATCAGCAACTTCAACTAATACACCACCTTTAACAAGTGAAACAACTTTTGCAAGGATTGTATCGCCTGAAGTTTTTGCATCATTAAGTTGAGCCCAAGCTTGAGCACAAGCGATTCTTTTCAATGACAATACCATTGGTTCGTCATCATTTTCTTCTTTCAATACATAAAATTCTCTTTCTTCGCCTGATTCAAGAACTGCTTTTTCGCCGTCTGCTGCTGGCAATTCATATTCAGGTAAGAATGCTTCTGTTTTAGCACCTTTAATGCTTACTAAATAACCTTCTTTGTCTTTTCTTACTACAGTACCAAGTGTAATGTCGGCTACTGAGTATGATTTTGCGAATGATTCTTCTAATAATTTTTCAAATTCATCCATTTTTTCTGCTGTTACCATAATTTACTCTCCTTTTAGTTTATTCATAACATTATTTATAATTTTATCTGGTGTTGAAGCTCCTGCTGTGATAGAAATATTTTGAGCAGCTTCAATCAAATCACTATAACCTTTTAATTCACTATCATCTTCAATGTGAATTGTTTTTGTAATTGGTTTTAAAATTTCTGCTAAATGAGAAGTGTTTGCACTTTTTTTAGAACCAACAACAACCATCAAATCTGTTTCTTGAGCCAAGTCTTTTGCTTCTTTTTGACGCATACTTGTACTCATACAAATTGTATTTTCAACGATGATTTCTTTAGAAATTGGAATTAAATAATTTACAATTTCTTTTAGAGTTGAAATCATTTGAGTAGTTTGAACAACGACACCTACTTTTTTGTGTTCTTTAATTTTTTGTTCGTATTCTTTTAATTGTTCAATTTCAGTTGCAACAACAACATCATTTCCAAATTGTTCTGCACACGCTTTAATTGCCATAACTTCAGGGTGTTCTGCTTTTCCAACAATTACAAGAAAACAACCTTCTTGAACAAGTTTTATTGCTTTTTGTTGAACTTTTTTCACGTCAGGACAAGTCAAATCAACAAGTTCAAATCCTGCATTATTAATCTTTTCTAATGTTTCAGGAGATGCACCATGACTTCTTATTACACAGATACCTTCGCCACGTTCTGGAACTTCATAAATGGTTTTTATACCCATATCTTCAAGTTCTTTGATAACGTGCATATTGTGAATAAGTTCACCTAATATACAAATCTTTTTATCAGGATTTTGCTGTTTCAATTTTTGAACAGTCTCAACGGCTCTCTTAACCCCGTAACAAAAACCTGAGCGTTTTGCTAATTTAATATTTTTCGGCAAAAATTTTAATCTACTTTCTATAAGACTAGTGCTATTTCTAACACCGTACAATTATTAAATCACATAAAAATTATTTTTCAAGAAATAATAATTTAAAAATCTATAAGTTCACTAACTTTTACATTTAATTCACTTGCTATTTTTATTAACAAATCAAGACTAACAGAACGTTTTGCTGTTTCAATTTTTGCAAGATGTTCACGAGAAATATTAACTTTTTCAGCCAAAACATTTTGAGAATATTTCAATGCTTTACGCTTTTGGGCAATACTTCGCCCAAGTTTTTGTATCTTATCTAAAACATCTTTTGTAGTCTTATTGTTCACTTAAAAATTTTATGATATAAGTTTATTCATGTATGTAGTCTAAAAGAGAACAATTATATTAATATTATGATTAGTCGTTTTTATAATGAAATTAAATTAGCACGTGAAGAAAGAGAAGTTGAAGACGTTTACAATAAAGGTATAACTCTATACTTTTTAAAAGATGATGGGGTAATTGAACACCCTCACAAATGCGATGGCTTAGTTGATAAAGGTTTATTCTTACGATTACTTATTGAATACAAATATGATGAAGAATTGCACAATGCAGTATCAAGAGCAAAAGTACTAATTCAAGTTTTGTATTATCTCAAACAATTTGAACTTACTGGCGAAAGATTGCCGAATGTAGTTATGGTTGGTGATATTAACGAAGTTTTTGTTATGCACACAAACCCATTATTAAAGTATCTCGACGAAGATACTGACTGGAATATCGCACCGAGCAATGCTCACGAAAAGAACCCTAATTTAGTTTCAAAAATTGCTAATGACAATGAGATTGCACCTTATGTATATGACATTAACGAGAAATTTTCATTCAAAGATGTAGCAGATAAAATTAATGAAATAGCGACAAATACTGTTAGAAAAGTAAGAGTAACAGAGCATAATATTTCAAAAATATTTGATGATTTTGTTAAACGTGTTTTAAAAAATAGCGATAAAATTGCACCAAACGACCTTGTAGGAATTTTTATCAATTCAATAATAGATAGAAATAATTGTTATCAACACCCAAATAATGAAAACAAATTGGTATGTCATAATGTCCAATATGACATCAATGGCAAGTATTATAAAACATTTTTCAGCCATTTTGAAAAAGAATATAACCCTGAAGATAAAAATAAATTTACAGAAATTTCTGACCGCCTTATTGAAGATACAAAAAGGAGAAGAAGTGGAGAGTTTTACACACCAACTCTTTTTACAGACTATGCACACAAAATGTTATCTAATGAATTAGGTGAAGATTGGAAAGAAAAATACGTTATTTGGGACTGTTGCTGGGGAACAGGAAACTTAACTAGAGATTATAGATTTAAAGAATTGTACGCAAGCACTCTTGAACAAGCAGAACTTGATTGTGGAAGTAGATACAATCCAGAAGCTACAAAATTTGTTTTTGATTTTTTGAACGATGATATTAATAATTTGTTTGGATGTAAACTTCCGCCAAAATTATACGA
Organism: Candidatus Gastranaerophilaceae bacterium; assembly: GCA_045616505.1. Classification (GTDB taxonomy): domain Bacteria; phylum Cyanobacteriota; class Vampirovibrionia; order Gastranaerophilales; family Gastranaerophilaceae; genus JAKSUT01. The sequence goes on from JAZLGV010000063.1 coordinate 7,209, forward strand.
AACACTAGAGCAAAACAAACCGATAGTATTTTTCATCAACCCACCCTATGCAACGGCTGGGGTAAATAATGAAACCAGCAAAGAAGGATGCGCCAAAACAAGAATAAATAAAAAAATGCGTACTGATGGGATTGGAGCATGTTCTCAAAACTTATATGCACAATTCCTTTATCGAATAAAACTTATTAAGGAACACTTTAACCTTACTAACATAAGCATTGGTGTATTTTGTCCGACATTGTTTTTAACGGGAAACACTTATAGTAAATTTAGAACCACATTTTTAGATAACTTTAAATTTTTGAGAGGAATACAATTTTGTGCTTCCCATTTCTCTGACGTAGCTAATTACTGGGGTATAAGTTTTTCAGTGTGGAAGAATGGAAACACCATAAATAAAAATGAATTTCAATATAAACTAATTGACGAAAATGACGGCGAAATAGTAGAGTTAGGAGATAAAATCCTTTACAACCTAGACAACTCTATTTCTTCAAAAGAATGGGCAAAAGACACGAAAATAAAAAATAATAAAGAATGTCTTTGTCTAAAATCTGCAATTAACCCAAGTCAAAAAATCAAGAAAATTTCATCTGAAACACTAGGAGTTTTTGTTTGTGATAGCAACAACATTGATAAAAATATGCAGTACGTAACAATATTGAATAGTAATATTCCGAGCAACTTAGGAATATTACAAATAACAAAAGATAACTTTTTGAAATGCATGACTCTATGCTCCGCAAGAAAACTTGTCTTTGGGAACTGGATTAACTCAAAAGACGAATATTGCAAACCAAATGAAGACAATGAGAACTGGAACGAATTTGCAAATGACAGTATAATTTTTTCATTGTTCCATAGTGGAGCTGGGCAAGCTAGTTGTCAAACCTCTCTAAAATTGCAGTATGACAACAAACATTTTAATATCAAAAATGAATTTTTCTTTATGTCTAAAAAAGACATAATGCAATTAGCGAATGAAAACAATCTTGATTTTACATACAATGACGCTCGAACTTCTGATGAAAGATATGTTTACACCTTACTTAAAGACATAAAATTATCAGTTGAAGCCCAAAATGTACTAGATAAAGCGATTAAACTAACTAAAAAATCTTTTGCTATGCGTGATATATTCAACCAAGAACATCCCGAATATCAAGTTTTGAATTGGGATTGTGGTTGGTATCAAATCAAAGCTATCCTTAAAGATTATTATAAGGAAGATTTAGAAGATTTTAACACGTTGTATAAAACCCTTGCAGACAAAATGCGTCCTATGGTTTATGAACTAGGATTTTTAAAATAATCTAAAACTGATTCAAAAATCTTGCGTCATTATTGAAGAATTGTCTTATGTCATCAACTGCATATTTCAACATAGCAAGTCTTTCTACACCCATACCGAATGCAAAACCTGAATATACTTCAGGATCAATGCCAACACCTTTCAAGACATTAACATCAACCATGCCAGCACCCAAGATTTCTAACCAGCCAGTTCCAGAACATACTCTGCAGCCTTTTCCACCACACATAATGCATTGAACATCAATTTCTACACTTGGTTCTGTGAATGGGAAGAAACTACTTCTAAAACGAGTTTGACGACTTTCGCCAAAATACAATCTAATAAATTCGTTTAAAACACCTTTTAAATCGCCCATTGTAACATTTTTATCAACAAGCAAACCTTCTATTTGGTGGAAGAAATTATTTTTTCTTGCATTTACGTCTTCGTTTCTATATACACGACCTGGAGCAATAATTCTTATTGGAGGTTTTTGTTCTTCCATAACGTGAATTTGTGCGCCAGAAGTTTGACTTCTTAAAACTACATTACTTGCAAGGTTGCAATAGAAAGTATCTTGTACATCTCTTGCTGGGTGGTCTTTTGGAATATTTAACATATCAAAGTTATAATATTCTGTTTCAACTTCTGGAGAATTTTGATTTCCAACAAGTGAAAAACCTAAAGAATGGAAAATATCCACGATTTCATTTGTTGTTTGAGTCAAAGGATGAACTTTACCTTGTGGAATAAATTTACCAGGCATTGTAATATCAATTTTTTCTTTTTGTAGTTTTTCATCCAATTCTTTTCTATAAATAGATTCGAACTTTTGAGCAACTGCTGCTTCTAATTTTTGAGCAATTTCATTTGCCAAAGAACCAACAATCTTTTTATCTTCTACAGATAAATCTTTCAAATTTTTCTTAATTGAGTTCAATTCGCCTTTTCTACTCAAATATTTATTCTTAATTTCATCTATATCACTAGATGTAACTGCATTTTCGATATCTTTTGACGCATCTGCGTAAATCTTTTCCAATTGTTCTTTCATTTATAAAGTCCTCTAATCTTTCAACTTTAATATATACTCAACAAAATTTCTAAACAAGGGTTTTAATCTATTTATAAAAAATTGTTATAATTTTTTTCATAAGAAAGCGTCGTTGCTTCCCCATGTCCTGTATATATTTTTAAATCACCTTCAAGTGTAAAAATTTTATTTGTTATGCTATCTTTCAATGTTTCAAAACTTCCATCTGGCAAATCCGTTCTTCCTACAGAGCCTTTAAACAAAGTATCGCCTGAGAATAATACATCATCCAACAAATAACATACACAACCTTTTGTGTGTCCAGCGGTGTGAATAACTTTAATTTTTTTTGTTCCAAAACTTATTTCATCTCCGTCTGACAAAAATTTATCTATCTTTTGTATGCCAAAATCGCCTCTTATTTGAAACATACGAACAAAATCTTTTATATTTTCAACTAATTCTTTATCATCTTTGTGACAACAAGAAATAGCACCAAATTTTTCTCTGTAATAGTTTACACCGCAAATATGGTCAAAATGTCCGTGTGTAAGCAAAATATATTTTAATTTAACTCCCAATTCGTTTATTTTCGCATCAATTTCATCGTTAGGGATAGTACAATCTATTAAGACAGCTTCTTTTGTTTCTTCATCAACAAAAAGATAATTATTATCTTCTAAAAACCCTGCAACAAAAGTGTAAATCATCTTACGACCTCAAATATTTGCTTACAAATTGCAAACATATTTTCTGCATCATCCAAAGACAACATATTTGGACCGTCACACATAGCATTATCTGGGTCTGGATGAATTTCAAAGAACAAACCATTTGCTCCCGCTGCCATTGCTGCTTTGGCAAGTGGTGCAACAAAACTTCTATCACCACCAGTTGAAGTTCCTTGTCCCCCTGGTAATTGAACAGAATGTGTTGCATCGAAAAATACAGGGTATCCAAAACTTTGCATTATTGGAATAGCTCTATAATCAACAACTAAATTGTTATACCCAAAACTTACACCTCTATCTGTCAATAAAATATTATCATTACCAGATTGAGAAACTTTTTTTGTTAAAGGTAACATTTGTTGAGGAGCTAAAAATTGACCTTTTTTAATATTTACAATTTTATTTGTTTTAGCCGCTTCTACAAGTAAATCTGTTTGTCTGCATAGAAACGCAGGAATTTGAAGAATGTCAGCAACTTCTGAAGCTGGTTTTGCTTGTTGTGGAGTATGAATATCTGTAACTATCGGAACATCAAATTCACTTTTTATTTTAGCTAAAATTTTTAAACCTTCTTCAAGCCCCGGACCTCTATAATTTTCTAAAGAAGTTCTATTTGCTTTGTCAAAAGAAGATTTAAACACAAAATTTATATCTAAGTTTTCAGTTATTTTTTTCAAGCCTTCTGCTGTTTTTGCAAGAATATCATAACTTTCAATAACACAAGGTCCTGCTAAAATAGTAAGTTTATCAGCCCCTATTTCAAAATTATTTAATTTTATTTTTTTAACATTATTCATAACGAAAAAATTATATATTAAACATGTAATCAATTCAACTTTTGCCATTATTGTTTTTGTGTTAGAATAAATTTAAGAAAAATTGGTGAGGGAAAATTATGGAACAAGAATTAAGAGATAAATATGAAGTAGTTATTGGGTTAGAAGTACATGCTCAATTGAAAACAAAGTCAAAAATATTCGCTCCTGACGGAACAGAATTTGGTAATGAACAAAACACACAAGTTAGCCCTATTACATTAGGTATGCCGGGTGTTTTACCTGTACTAAACAAAGGTGTTGTTGATATGGGTATTTTGACAGGTTTAGCTCTTAACTGCGAAATTCCTGAAAGATGTAAATTTGATAGAAAACAATATTTCTATCCTGACCTTCCAAAAGGATATCAAATCTCTCAATATGACGAACCAATTTGTGTAAACGGACACATTGATATCAACGGAAAAAGAATAGGTATCACTCGTGCTCACTTAGAAGAAGATGCTGGAAAACTTGTTCACGCAGGTGCTGCAGGTCTTGCAGGTTCTTCTTATTCATTAGTAGATTTGAACAGAGCTGGAACTCCTCTTTTGGAAATTGTTTCTGAACCTGATATGAGAAGTTCTGAAGAAGCTAAAAATTATATGGAAGAACTTCGTAACATCGTTAGATATATCGGAGTTTGCGATGGAAACCTTGAAGAAGGCTCTATGAGATGCGATGCAAACATCTCTATCATGCCAAAAGGTTCAAAAGAATTTGGAACTCGTGCAGAAATCAAAAACGTAAACAGTTTCAAAGCATTACAAAGAGCTATCGAATACGAAATTGAAAGACAAATTGAACTTGTTGAAGATGGCGAAAAAGTTGTTCAAGAAACAAGACTTTGGGATGATGCTTCTGGTGAAACTCGTTCTATGAGAGGCAAAGAAGATGCTCACGATTACAGATATTTCCCTGAACCAGATTTAATGCCTCTTGAAATTTCAAGAGAATGGGTTGAACGAATTAAAGAATCAATGCCTGAACTTCCAAAAGCAAAAAGAGAAAGATACATCAGCTTAGGTTTAAGCGAATATGATGCTTCTGTTATCGTTGAACAAATGGAATTAGCATTATTCTTCGACAAAGTTATTGATTTAAAAACAAATACTAAAACTGCAGTTAATTTCCTTACTGGTGAAATTGCAGCATATTTAAAAGAACAAAAATGTTCAATCAACGAAACAAAACTTACTCCTGAAAACTTAGCTGAATTAATTTCACTAATTGAAAAAGGAACTATTTCTAACAACATTGGTAAACAAATTATCACAGAAATGTTGCAAGAAGGAACAAAAGCTTCTGTTATCGTTGATAAAAAAGGTTTAAGCCAAATTTCAGATGAAGGTGCTATTGAAGAAATAGTTAAAAAGGTTATTGAAGCAAATCCAAAAGAAGTAGAATCTTACAAAGGCGGAAAAGTTCAACTTCTAGGTTTCTTTGTTGGACAAGTTATGAAAGAAACTAAAGGAAGAGCAAATCCTAAATCTGTAAACGAACTAATAAGAAAATTACTTGGTTAATGTTTCTTCATATTAATTTAAAATATTAAACTTTATGATACTTTTAGTCGTAGAAATAAAGTGAAATATTGTGGCTGAATTGCGTAGATAAACATTGAAAGCGAGCATTATGTCTAATTTAATTAGAAAAAAATCCAGTATGGAAAGCGAAATCAAAGAACAACCAGAAATACTTAAAAGTATTCTAAAAGAATATATTTCTGGAAACAATGATATTTCAATAAACGCACCAAAAACAGTTGAAAATATTGTACTTGTTGCAAGTGGCTCTTCTTATCACTGCGCAAGATTTGCCGCAGATGTTTTTGGAGAAGTTGCAGAAATTGAAGCAAGAGCAATTTATTCTAGTGAATTTTTACTAAAAAAAATTGTTCCTCATAACAAAAATATTCTATACATTTTTATCACTCAATCAGGAGAAACAACAGATACTTTAAGTGCTTTAAACAAAGCAAAAGAATTAAATATGCACACAATGTGTATTACAAATAAAGAAAATTCTACGGCTTGGAACTCTGCTGAATACAAAATAAATTGTATGGCAGGAGAAGAAAAAAGTATCGCTTCAACAAAAGCTCTAACAGCTCAAATGTTATGCTTATACATATTGGCACTAAAATTTGCACAAGAAAAGAATTTAGATGTTTCAAAACAATTTGAAGATATTTACAAATTACCTAGTGTTGTTGAACAAACATTAGCTCTTGAAGATAAAATAAAATCTTTTGCAAAATTTTTATCTAAATACAGAAATATAATCATAGCAGCAGATGGGGTTTCTTATGCATTGGCAAAAGAAGCTTGCCTAAAAATTAAAGAAACATCATACTTGAATGTTATGTCACATATTTTAGGTGAATTTATGCACGGACACGTAGCGGTTTTAAACAACAGAAAAACAGTGTTAATTTACGTTTCATCTGAAGAACTTGCATATTCAACAATCAAAAATATGGAAAAAATCAAACGTGACTACAAACCACCTATTTGCGTTATAGGTAAATCTAATGACAGAGTAATAACAAGTTTCAATATTGACCTTGAAACAGATAGCAAATACTTAAAAATGTTTTCAAACTTAATCATCATTCAAGTATTAGCTCTAAAAATTGCAGAAAGATTAAAACGCAATATCGATAAACCAAAAGGTCTTAAAAAAGTCGTTACAGAACAATAAAACATTATAAAAAAAAAGGCGATTTCAAAAATTTTGAAATCGCCTTTTTTAGTTTATCTTTTTGCCAATTTTTTAACTAGCTTTCTTTTGTGTATTCTGCATCAATAATGTCATCATCAGAAGATGAAGAATTTGTTGTGCTGTCAGAAGTTGTATTTTCTGTATTTGCGCTGTTTGCTTCGCCTTCTTTAGAAGCAGCTTCGTAAGCTTTTTGAGAAATGCTGAACATTGTTTGTTGAAGTTCATCAGAAAGTTTTTTAATTTCTTCAACTGCTTTATTTTCATCTAAAGCTTTTTGTAAAGCATCTTTTTGTTCATTCAATTTAGTTTGATCAGCAGAATCGATTTTACCTTCAAAATCTTTTGTAATTCTTTCTGCTGAAGTAATTAAACTGTTAGCATTGTTTCTTGTTTCAGCTTCTTCTTTTTTAGTTTTATCAGCAGCTGCGTTAATTTCTGCTTCTTTAACCATTTTTTCAATATCTTCTTCAGACAAATTAGAACCATTTGTGATTGTAATTTTTTGTTCTTTATTTGTTGCTTTATCTTTAGCTGAAACATTTACAATACCGTTAGCATCAATATCAAAAGTAACTTCGATTTGAGGAATACCACGCATTGCAGGAGCAATACCATCTAATCTGAACATACCTAAAGATTTGTTATCTTTAGCCATTGGTCTTTCACCTTGAAGAACTTGAATATCTACTGCAGTTTGGTTGTTTTCTGCTGTTGAGAATACTTGTGATTTAGAAACAGGGATTGTAGTGTTTCTTGGAACTAAAGTAGTCATTACACCACCCAATGTTTCGATACCCAAAGTCAAAGGAGTAACGTCTAATAGAACGATATCTTTAACTTCACCAGCAAGTACACCAGCTTGAACAGCAGCACCAACTGCAACAACTTCATCAGGGTTTACTGATTGGTTTGGTTCTTTACCTGTGTATTCTTTAACTAAAGCTTGAACTGATGGAATACGAGAAGAACCACCAACTAAAACAACTTCGTTAATATCACCTTTTGAAAGACCTGCATCTTTAAGCGCTTGTTCTACTGGAGTTTTGCATCTTTCCAACAAATCTCTTGATAAGTCTTCAAATTTTGCTCTTGTTAATGATAAGTCTAAGTGTTTTGGACCATTTGCATCTGCAGTAATGAAAGGTAAGTTGATGTTTGTTTCAACAACTGAAGAAAGTTCACATTTTGCTTTTTCAGCAGCTTCTTTAATACGTTGCATAGCTTGTTTATCGTTACGTAAATCTAAACCTTCTTGTTTTTTAAATTCATCACAAATCCAATTCATGATTTTTTCATCAAAATCGTCACCACCAAGACGTGTATCACCTGATGTTGAAAGAACTTCGTGAACACCATCACCAATTTCTAGAATAGAAACATCAAATGTACCACCACCTAAGTCGAATACTAAAACTTTTTCTGATTTATCTTTTTCCAAACCATAAGCCAAAGCAGCGGCAGTTGGTTCGTTCACGATTCTTAAAACGTCTAAACCTGCAATTTTACCAGCATCTTTTGTTGCTTGTCTTTGAGCATCGTTGAAATATGCAGGAACTGTGATAACTGCAGATGTAACTTTTTCACCCAAATAGTTTGAAGCATCATCAGCTAATTTTCTCAAAATCATAGCTGAGATTTCTTGTGGAGTGTAATCTTTTTCATCAATTTTTACTTTAAAATCATCACCCATGTGTCTTTTGATAGAAGCGATTGTTTTATCAGGGTTAAGGATTGCTTGTCTTTTTGCAAGTTGTCCTACTAATCTTTCTCCTGTTTTTGAAAAACCAACAATTGAAGGAGTTGTTCTTGATCCTTCTGCGTTTGCGATAACAGTTGGTTTACCACCTTCCATAACTGCAACAACTGAGTTTGTTGTTCCCAAGTCAATACCTATTGTTTTTGCCATTTTCTTTTTCCTTTCTTATAAAAAAATTTATTTACATTTTTTCCACATTATTATTTAATCACTTTTTTTACATGTTTTTGAAAAAATAAACAAAAAATTAATATTTTAAATTTAAAAAAAATAAATATTCACACAGAAAAAAGTGATTATTTCTGTTTAAAAACAAAAATAATCACTTCAAAAAAACATTTCGTTTAATATAAGTCTATTTTTCCGCTAAACTTTGAGCTTCTTTCGCTTTTTTCGCAAAGAATTTTTCCATTTCTCCATACATATATGAAGTCAATTCACAATTCAAAGGTTTTTCTTGATTTATAAACAATTCTCTAAACATTTCATTTGTCAAATAAGAACGTTTTTCATCGGCACTTGAACGACTCATATATTGGAAAAATTGTTTTGATCTAAAATTATCGATATATTCTTTTGGATAATTTTCATTTACAATTTCTTTGCAGGCTTTATCAAACATTTTAAATAATTTCTTTTCATCCTTAACACGCATTTTATTCAATAACAATTTTTGTGATAAAGGCAAATTAGCTGGAGTTTGTTCAATTTCAAATTTTTCAAAATATTTATAGAATTTATCTTCAAAACAATTGAAAAATTGAGCGTCAAAATCATTTTGCATTTCACCTAATTTTTCTAAATGATAATTTGATGATTTATAAATATTAGTGAATTTTGAAGTCATAGCATGTTGAAGTTCATGCGCTAATGTAATTCTAAAATTTATCGCTTCGTATTCTTGTTCAGCTGGATTATTACCACTTAAAGCCTTATAAAGTCTATTAAAAGGTAAATAAATAGCATTTACCGCTCTTTTCTTATCAGAACCTGGGATAGATAAACCTTCGCAAATATCATAATCCACCATATCTTTTTTGTGGAATAGGCTATGTTGAGTTCTTCTAATATATTTTTGTAATTCTTTAACTTTAATTCTATTTTTTTGATTATCAGGCAAAACTTTATTTATAGATTTTTGAACTTTTCCTACACTAAATTCACCTTTTTTAATTAATTCTTTTACTTCTTTATCAACCTGCTTTATAGTTTTGTTAATTCTGCTAAAACTCCAAACTTCATCAGGCATTAAATAATAAATTTTTTCTTTTGAATATAATGCTCTTAAATCTTTTGCTCTTTCTAGTGCTGCTTGAGGATTATGCAAACCAAAAGAAGGTTGAGCAACATTATTGCTCTTTGATTTTGCACTCAAAGAATTATTTATAGAATATGAATAACTATTAATTCCAGAAACTAACATCTGATTATAAACACCATACTAAGACTACTTTCTTTTTAAAAACTCTAAAAAATAAAATTGCCTTTTTATTTTATAATTTTTACAATTTTTATCATTCAAACGTATTATTAAGTTTTGTAAATAAGCGAACTGTTGATTTTATTAGGTTTCAAACATTTGTATATACTTTTTAGATAAAAAATATCACTTTTTTAAAGTATAATGTTTTTATATAAGAGTAAGACACATTTAATTACCAAAAAGGAGATTTATATTATGGCAAGAGTTTTGATTTCAATGCCCGAAGAATTTTTAAACAGAATTGATGAAGTTGCAGACGGCGAAAATCGTACACGTTCAGAACTAATCAGAGAAGCATTAAGAACATACATTCATAAACAAAGAGTTCGCGACAATGCAGTTGCAAAAAGAAATGCGACAATATTAGAAGCGCTACTAGACTAGTTACGAAAATAAAGGAATAAGTTAATAGGTATTAAAATCAAAACGAATAAAAATTTTTAAAGCAGACATAATTGTCTGCTTTTTATTTTGTTACCAATCTTTTGCGCCATATTTCCAAAAAGATTTTATAAAAATATTCAATTCATTTATCTCTTTTTCATATTTTACTTTATCTGCAATATTTGCAATACGTAAAAGAACATTCAAAGAAATTAAACGTTCTTTTGAAATTCTCACTTTTCTTTTATAAAATTCTCTCTGCTGAAAAATCCAACCTTTATATCCGCATCCTTCAGGAATTTCATTCCAAATCATACAAGGATACATATCACATGAAACATCTTTTTTTTCATAAATCAAACACAAATTTGAAGAGCTTAAATTTGAACATTTAAGTTCTTTACAACATTTTCCGCATTTTTTACATAATCTTTTTGGTGGGATTAGTGTATTTTTATTTTCAAACTTGAACATAAGTATATTATAATCAATATAACAAGCATGAATTATATCGTAACATTTCTTTAAAAATAGTCTAAAAAGGCAATTATTACATGGTTTTAGACTTTATATATATAAGGTACTAATAGGTTATTTATGAAAAATTACATGACACAACCTCAAACAATACAAGTTCCTAATTATTCAGGAGTTAATATTCAAATTTTCAATCCAACTGTTGCAACAGGTGGAACAACGAATATTCCTGCTCAACAAACAGTAAATAATATTGATTACACAACAAATCCAATGCCAACATATCCGGCAAATTATTATACTCAACAACTTGCAACTCAAGAAGTTAAACCTGCAAAAACAGGAAAAGAAAAAGAAGTAACAGTAATTACTAACGAATACATCAAATCTTTAGAAAATTATTTAAATAGCGAAGATGCAGAAACAAGAACAATCGGAGCAAAAGAAGTTGTTAGATTGTTAGAAGAAGATAAATCAAGAAAAACAAATGCAGCATTCACAGCATTAATAAATAAAATGTTACAAGATCCATCACAAGCAGTAAGAACTTTTGCTCTTGGTGCATTGGAAAACAGACAAATTCAACCAAATGAATATACAGTAAAAGCTCTAAGAGATATGGAAGAAGACCAAAATCCATATATCACCATGTCTCCAGCAGATATAACAAAAGCAAAACAAGTTTTACTAAAAACATCAACAACAACTGAAAAACGAGAAATCGTAGAATAGGAAAAAAATGGCAATAGGAAGCATATTAGCAAAAACAGCAGGCGCAACAGGGTTAGGTTTAACTTTTTACTCTGCTCATAAATCCGCAGATATGGTCTCTGAAGAATATTCAAGAGAAAAAACTACTGCTGGCTTGGCTGAAAGATTTAAAGATACACTAACTTTAAGCTCTCCTAACGTTGTTGAAGATGCTGTTAAGAAAAGTATTTTTAAATTTGATATGGATACAAATTTTGATTCTACTTACTATAAAATAAAAAGTTATTTCCAAAACTTTGGAGCATTTACATTAAGAGCTGCAATACCTCTAGCATTATCAGCAGGTGCATTCTTTACTAAAGGAATTTTCTCAAAAGCTTCTGCTATCGGTCTTGCTGGCTATTGTGGATATTATCTTCTTCAAAAAATAACTGGTAAAGAAGACTAATAATTTTTAAGATTAATTAATAATTGGAACTTCTCAAAAATATAAAGTAAAATTATTTTTGGGAGTTGAATTGTGAAAAAAATATTTTTATCAGCATTAGTTTTAGTTATGTTTTCAAGTTTACCATCATTTGCAAAAATAGATGGTAAAGTTTCTCAAACTTACATTTATGACAAAACTAATACCTTAATGATGGAAAATAATTTTGCTCCAACTATAAAAAATGAAGAATATTGGGATAAAAATGAACTTAGGGCAAACAAATATCAACCTTTGTTCTTGTTATCAAACAAAGAATTAATTAATTTAATTCCGAAAGAACCAATCAGCATAGTTGATAGAATTGCAACCCCTGATGTTTATAATATTTCATTAAAAAAATCTTCAATCATAAATGTTTCTTTTGCAGAAAAAAATGCAAGTTCAAAAAAAGTGGCACTTAGACCACAAATTCAAAAAAAACAAACAACACCAAATTATAATGAATTATACGAACAAGCAAAAAACCCTGACACAGATACAGATATAAAAATAGATATAGCTAAAAAACTTAAAGACACACATAATATACAAAACTGCATTATGGCACTTGATATTTTGAACGATGTTACCAAATTAGAGCCATATAATGCTTATGCTTTTTACTTAAAAGGGGAACTTTTTATTTATAAAAAAGATGCAAATAACGCAATGAAATGCTATCTTGAAGCATTAAAAATCAACCCTACTAGCAAACAATGTTATTTAGGTATAGCAAAAATCCTTGAGTCATCAAACAAAACTTTAGCTCAAAAATATTACGACAAAGCAAAATAAAAAATTATTTTATTAATGCTTGAACTTCTTTAAAATGTTCATCTCTAGAAGATTTCAACCATTCAAACAAAATAATTTCTAAACAAGAAATTTTTGCACCGTTTTGTTGCATAATATCTATACCTTGCTTAAATTCGTATTTTCTACGACTTGCACAAGCATCTTTAGCAACAAAAACCTCATATCCAGCATCTAATAAATCTGCAACTGTTTGATGAACACAAATATGTGTTTCTATACCGCAAATTACAACTTGTTTTTTATTTGTTGCTTTTACAACATCGAAAATATTTTCATGTTTTATTGCAGAAAAAGAAGTTTTTTCTAAAATTTGCACAGACTCAATCAAATGTTCTTTAACATCATTGACAGTTTGTCCCAAACCTTTTGGATATTGTTCAGTAACTATTGTTGGAATATTTAAAAGTTTTGCAGCTTCAGCCAATTTCATTGTGTTTTTTACAACTACATCTTTATCCAACACATTGACCAACTTTTCCTGAACGTCAATAATTATTAATACTGAATTATCTTTATCTAAAGTCCTCATAAATCTGCACTCTCAACTATTTTTCAATACTATTTTTAAATTCATTAATAAAATCTTCTAAAATTTTAATCAAATTTTCTTCTGTCAAATCTGTCAAATCTAAATTTATTCTACGATTTTCAGGACTATCTAAACCTTGATGAATAACATCAATATTAATTTTTGAAAACCCTGGATAAGTTATTCTCAACTCACTTACAGCACCATTTGATTTCAATACAAACTCACTAACTGTTGAGGTTGAATACTGCTCAATTTTCGTTTCAAAAAGTTTTTCTTCGTACAATTTTTGCACTTGGAAGAAAACCGGATTAATAACTTTTTCTAATTTTTTACTAAAAGCTTGCTTAAAAAGTTTAAAATTCTTTTGTGAAGAACCAATTTTTTGTAACCAATCAGAAGATGTTTCTTCTTGTGGGGAATTAACACTTATATCATCAATAATTTTTAATTCTTGACCTGATGCTTCTACCTCGTATTGAGCTTGAATTAATTGTTTTTCAAGAGATTCAAAATCTGCATTATCAGCACTTATTACAGATGCGACAATTTTATTTTGTTCTCCAACAACCTTTTTAATTTTTTCATATACGAAAAACGCTCTTTTTAATTCTGTACTTGGCAATAAAATTAAAAATTTATCATTTACAGTATTCATAACAATGTCTGAATGTCTAATTGATGATTTAATAATTTTTGCAAACATCAATGTTGGTAAAGAAATTCGACTTTCTTGAGCAACACCAATCAACATCATAATTGCAGATAAATTCTTATTTTTCAAAGCTAACATTTCATTATCAAAAACTGATTTTGCATAATCTTTCGAATAAAAATTAGTGTCTTTGTCAATTATACCTAACATTTTTAACAAACTTAATTGTTTTTTATATGTACTTAATAAAGAATTTCTTTTAAATGACCAAATTGTACGAATTAAAATATCAATATCATTAGCTTCTAATGTTGTATAATCAGCAATATCTTCATCATACGCACTTAAAACAAAATCTTGATTAAATTTATCTAACACTAATAAAATTGAAATGTCTTTTAATATGCCATTATTTTTAATTTTATTGATAAGAGTTAAACATTCTTCTTTTTCTTCATCACAATACAACAAAACAGTATCTGGACGTTTCGCATTTAAAACTTCTAAAGCATCTTCATATCTTATAGAAATAATATTATCAACTTCTCTCAACAATACCAATTTTGGTTTTAAAATACCTTCTATTGAAGAATCATTAGAAATTAATATTAAACTGTTTTCAAGTGTCATATCCTTATCCCCATTTTTATCTTGATAATTCTGCAAGTAACACATTTGCTTTTGAGAAAATATTATCTCTCAACATTTTTGGATCTCCGAATTTTGAACTTATTATTGAATTAAAGCTATTACTGTTATCGTTTTCATCAAAATTATCTCTTACCAAATAATCAACAACATTTACCAACAAACAAGGCAAAACAAAACTTGATAACGAAGGTCTATGATGGTATTTTATAACATTGTTTATCAAAATAGGCAATTGCCATCTTTGTGCTAGTTGGCTACCAATAATACAATGATCGACTTTGAAAAAAGATCTTTCAACTTCTATAATATCAGCACCTTTTTCTTTTCCTAAAGATTCTGCTCTATCATATAATTTTTGGTCAAAACTTCTTAAAATAATTTTCCCAATATCATGCAAAAAGCCAGCCATGAAAGCATCATCAGGATCAACCGTTTTTATACGTTTTGCAATTAATTCACAACCAACAGCTGTTTTTATTGCATGTTCCCATAATACCTTTCCGCCCATAGAAGTTAACATCGGACGCATTGCAACTGTCATTATTATATTTTTTGCTTTTAACATTCCTATCAAGGAAATTGCTCTTGGAATAGAAGAAATTTGTTGAGCAAATCCATAATAAGAGGAATTAACCAAAGTTAAAACCTTTGTACTTAATGCTTGGTCATAACTAATTATATTTCCTAATTCTTTTGCACCTGATTCTGGATTTTTAATTACCGTCAACGCACGCATGATAACATTTGGCATTGCCGGTAAATCTTTAAAATTATTTAAAACATCCATCATTTCAGACATAAATTACACCTGCAAGTGTTTTTTAATAGATAAAAAACTACCGCCTGCACCAAACAATATACCGAATAAAAACATTGACATCATTACCAAATTTCCGGCATATATAGGCGATGGAATCATAAAAAACTTATGAACATTATTTAACATATTTTGAACTACATTAAACGGAATAAGAGCAAATATTGCACCAAAAAATCCGTACAAAGCTCCTTGCATAATAAGAGGAATTTTTATATACCAGTTGCTAACACCCATTAAACGCATAATTTCAATTTCGTCTTTTCTTGACTGAATAACTAATTGAATTGTGTTATTAATAATAGTAATCGTCAAAATAGCAACAATTATAACTACCAAAATGGTTGTAGTGTTAATTACGCTATTCAAAAATTCTATTTTTTTAGCTAATTCTTGAGCATAACTCATATCTGCAACTTCTGAAATATTTTTTATACTTGCAAATACTGAATTTATGTTTTCAGGTTTATCAACCTTAACATGTAATGTATCTGGCAAAGGATTATCCATATCAGGAATATCGATTTCACGACGCAAATCATTCCAAGATTTTTCCTTTGGAATAATTTTTACATGTTCAACGTGTTCTAAACTTTTAAACTTTTTACTTACTGTTTTTGGGTTTACAGAAGGTTTCAAATATACTGAAATTTCTAATGCATTACCCAATTCATGAGCAAAACTTGAAACTGAAAGAGTTGTTCTAAACAAAGCTCCGAAAATCGTCAAAATCGCAGCCAATGTAGTTACGATAACAACATTAACAATACCTGTTCTTTTTATATCATTAACAGTTTCCATACAAATACGATAGACTATCCTAAGTTCAGTAAGCCAATCTTTTGGAATATGTTTTTTTACTTGTTTTTTAATTTCTTGTCTACTGCTGCTCATAAGTACCTGCTAGTATATCCTTTACGATTTCCCCTTTATCAAGAGTAATAACCCTTTTTCTAAAATAATTTACAATACCTGCATCGTGAGTAGAAACGATTACAGTAATACCTCTTTGATTAATTTGATCCAAGATTTGCATAACTTCCATAGAGTTTTTAGGATCAAGGTTTCCTGTCGGTTCATCAGCAATTAAAAGTGGTGGGCCGTTTACAATTGCTCTTGCAATACTTACCCTTTGTTGTTCACCACCTGAAAGTTCAGAAGGTTTTGCTTTTATTCTATCTGATAAACCTACAATTTTTAATGCCCCTAAAACCCTTGCATTAATCTCTTTGGTACTAATACCCAACGTTCTAATAACATAAGCTACATTATCATATACAGATTGATTTTGAAGCAACTTATAATCTTGGAAAACAATCCCCATACATGCTCTCAAATTTGGAACTTTATCACTTGGTAAATTAGCGATATTTATACCACCAATCATTACAGTACCAGATGACGGAACTTCCTCTTTATATAGCATTTTCATCAATGTTGATTTTCCAGCGCCAGAAGAACCTACAATAAAGACAAATTCTCCTGACATAATATCTAAATTAACATTTTTCAATGCGTAATTATTTTTATATTTTTTTGTTACTGAACGTAATTGAATCATTATTTAGTATCTTTCAATTTTTCTTTAATTTTCTCAACAATTTTTTCTGCTGAAAGTCCATAATGTTCTAAAAGTAAATTTGCGTTACCACTTTGCCCAAAAGTATCATTAATACCTATTCTTAACACTTTTGTCGGAGCATTTTCTGATAATACTTCGCAAACTGCGCTTCCCAATCCCCCAATTATAGAATGATTTTCAACAGTTACAACAAGTTTTTTACCTGCTGCATGCTTTAATATTATATCACTATTTAACGGTTTTACAAATGGCATATTAATTACAGTCGCACCAATACCGCTACTTTTAAGTATTTCAGACGCATCTAGGGCTTCTGCTAAAGTTTCGCCATTAGTTACAATCGTTACATCATCGCCTTCGCACATTACATTTCCTTTATTATCCAACTTATAATTTTCATCGAATATATCAGGAACATTTGAACGTGCAACTCTTATATAGAAAGGTCCATCATGAGTTGCTGCATATTTTACTGCTTCTCTACATTCTTGGCTATCAGCTGGAACAATAACTGTCATATTTGGAATAGCACGCATCAATGCAACATCTTCTAATGCTTGGTGGCTTGCTCCATCTTCACCGACTGTTATACCGCCGTGAGTACCAACAACTTTTACATTAAATTTTGGATAACAAACAGAATTTCTAACTTGGTCATAAGCTCTGCCTGATGCAAATACTGCAAAGCAAGATGCAAAAGGAATTTTACCTTGACTTGCCAAACCTGCTGATGTTGCAATCATATCTTGTTCTGCGATACCCATATCAAAAAATCTATCTGGAAAAGCTTTTTGGAAGATTTTTGATTGAGTTGAAGCTGCAACGTCTGCATCTAAAACTACTATATTTTCATTTTCTGTTCCTACTTCTACAAGCGCATTACCATAAGCACTTCTTATTGAACTTTTTTTTGCTCTATCTATCATTATTTTAAATCCTCCAATGCTTTTGCACACTCTTCGTCATTTGGATTTTTACCATGCCAGCCGACTTGATTTTCCATAAAACTTACACCTTTACCTTTTATTGTTTTTGCAACAATAGCAGTTGGAATATCTGATGTTTTAGATTTCATTAACGCATCGTAAATTTGTTCGATATCATGACCGTCAATTTCTATCACATTCCAATTAAATGCTTTCAATTTATCAGCTAAAACATCTACGGATTTGATTTTATCAACATTACCGTCAATTTGAAGATTATTTTTATCAATAATTGCAGTAACGTTGTTTAAACCTCTATGTGGAGCATGCATAAATGCTTCCCAACAACTTCCTTCTTGAAGTTCACCATCACCTAGCAAACAAAATACATGAGCAGGATTTTTGTCTAATTTTAATGCCATTGCAATACCACAAGACAAAGATAAACCTTGACCTAAAGAACCTGTTGGAACTTCAACTCCTGGAATATGTGTATTTGGATGACCTTGTAATAATCTGTTTATTTGTCTAAAGCCCATTAATTCATCTTCTTTGATAAAACCTCTGTGAGCTAAAACAGAATACAAACCTGCAGAAGCATGACCTTTTGACAAAACAAATCTATCTCTTTTTTCATGATTTTCTGATTTATCCCATTCAGGATAACAATTCATTACTTTTTCAAAAAGAACGGTCAAAATATCACAAGCAGAAAGCGCTCCACCTGGGTGACCTGATTTTGCATTATGAATAGTTTTAATAATATTTCGTCTATTCACTTTGCAGATTTCTTTTAGTTTTTCAATTTCATCTTGATTCATACAAACCCCTTATAACTAAATAATATAAACTTAACCTATTTTAAACACTTCTTTTTTCAATACATTTAACAAAAATCTTGGAATTGTTGGAAAAATTCTTTTAAATCTTTTTGGTTCTTTTACTGTTCTATACAACCATTCTAACCCTAAATTTTGATAAATTTTTGGAGCTCTTTCAACTTCTCCTGACCAAACGTCAAAACTACCACCTACACCTATAAATAATGAAGCAGGTAACAATTCTCTTGCTTGTTTTATAAAGTTTTCTTGTTTTGGTGAACCTAATGCAACTAAAACAAGTTTTGGTGATTTTTGACGTAATTCTTTCAAAACTCTTTGTTCATCAGAGAAATAACCATTTTGATAATATACAACTTTTAAATTATCAAATTTTGCTTTTAAATTTTTTACTGCAGATAAAACAACATGCGGTCTTGCACCAACGAAAGCTACAGGAATTTTATTTTGAGAACATCTGTTTAACAATTCGTAAGCAAATTCAACACCTGCAATTCTATCTACGTTTTCACCTTTCATTTTTAACCCTATTTTAATTCCTATTCCGTCAGGAACAACTAATTCTGCTTCATTTAAAACATCAGCAAATGTTTTATTAACCAAAGCATTTTCAATCATTTCAGGGTTAATTGTAATTACTTGACCACCTTTTTTTGAACTTATAAGTTCCAATGCATAATCAACTGCTTCTTCAAAATTAAAAGAATCTATATCAAATCCAAAAAGTTTTACACATTTTCTTTCCATACAGAACATTATATACAAAAAAAATATTCCTTTCAATATTATTTATGATATGATATAAAACATAAAAAAGGAGAAAAAAAATGAACAAAAATTATCAAATGTCTGAATTAATGAAAGCTGCAATTGTAAACTCATTACTAACCGTTATTCTTGTAAACATTTCCATTGTTTTCCAAGATATGCACAAAGATGCTCTATTCCAAAAACAAATGAGAAGAAATGAAATGGAAAGACAAAAGGTAATGGAAGCTATCAAACAAGATTATGCAAAAACAGGAATAAAACCAACTGGAAAACCTGATCCAAGAATTTTCCAAAAACCACAACAAGGACCTCACATTTTTGTTCCTAAACAATAGTTATCTTAACGGAAACCTTTTGTATTAGATACAAACCTTCCGATTGATAATAATTTTTGAGAAAGACAATCACGATATTTTTTCAGATTGTCTTTTTCGTTGTGTAAACCCTTATTTGGATAAATTTTATACAAATTTTTATATTTCTCATCTGTTACGTTTAACATAACAACATTTGCACCACTTCGTAATGCCAACATTTGACCATCTTTTTTTAATGTTTCCATTGCAGTTGTAGCCGGAATATTAATATCTGGAAGCAACAATCTTGTAATAGCCATTACTTTTAAAGCCAAATCAAAATTTCCTGCAAAAACATTTTCAAACGGCGTATTTTCACAAGGAATAAAAGGTCCAACACCAATCATATCTGCGTTTATTGACTTAAAAAATAAAATATCATCAGCTAAAGATTCAATTGTTTGATTTGGAAGCCCTACTAAACACCCTGAACCTGTTTCATATCCCAAATTTTTCAAATTTTTCAAACAATCTATCCTATTTTGAAAACTCATATTTGGATGACAAGTTTCATACAAATTTTTATCTGTTGTTTCTATTCTGATTAAAAATCTATCTGCACCACATTCTTTCAATATTTTATATTCTTCAAATGTTTTTTCACCAATACTCAAAGTTACGGCAACATCAAATTTCTTTATTTCTGAAATTATTTCAGATAATTTTTCAACACTAAAATATGCATCTTCACCTGATTGCAAAACAATAGTTTTATATCCTAATTCTATTGCTCTTTTTGAACAATTCAAAATTTCTTCTTTTGATAATCTATATCTTTCAATATTTTTATTATCTTTTCTTAATCCGCAATATTTACAATTCCTTCCGCAGATATTAGAAAATTCTACAAGTCCACGAAAATAAACACCATCACCTTTGTATTGTTTTCTAACTTCATCGGCAGCAGAAAAAATTTGTTCTGAATTTTCCGCACACAACAAATCCACAATTTCTGATTTTTCAAGAAAATGTTCAAATTTTGCTTTTTCTAAAATTTTTGAAATCATAAGTTATTTAAGCATGCTGTTATAAATATCAATAGTAGATTGGTGTATTTTTAAACCTCTAGCTACTAAACTTTTAATAGTTTCTTTGTAACACAACAAGATTGCTCTATCTAAACCATATTCTTTGTTTTCTTCGTTATTTATAAATAACAATGCTTTTTCTCTAAATTCTAAATCTCTAGTATTTGGTTCAATTTTGTCAGCTAGAAAAACTATTTTTTCTAACAGAGTCATTTCTAATTTACCCAAAGTATGCCAACGAATAGCAGACAAAATTTCTTTATCCGTAATTCCAAATTCTGTACTTGCCAAAAATGCACTAACAGGAGCATGAAGAACTTTTTTATTTGTTAATTCTTTTTCGTCCAAATTCAAATTTTGAGCAATTTCTGAAAGTTTTTCGAAATCTAAACATTTAGCACAATCATGCAACAAACCTGCAATATAAGCTCTTTTTTCATCCAGCCCAAACATTTGAGCAAACTTTGCAGACTCTTGAGCGCAACCCAAAGAGTGAATTAAACGTTGCTCATCTAAATTACCTTGTAGCCATGATATAGCTTTTTCATTCGCCTCTGTACAATTCATTTTCTCTTATATACTCCAATACCGGTGCTGGAACTTTGTCAGCTACTGGTAATCCTTTTTGTAACCTTGCTCTAATTTCAGATGATGAAATATTCATTGGTGGCATTTTCATCAAACTAAATTTATAGCCTTTATAGTTTAACAAAGATAACCTCTCTTTGTCAATTTCTTCATTTCTTGCGAAAACTAAAAAATGAACTAAAGTCTTTAATTTATCTGCTTCATACCAATCCATAATATCTTTAAACGCATCATAGCCTATTGCAAAACCAATTTTGCCATCTACTTTGTAGCGTTTATACAATTCTTGCATTGTAAAATATGTATATGAAAATCTTGTATTTTGAAATTCTATATTACTAATTGCAAAGCCTACTTTTGAAGCTATCGCAAGTTTTACCATTTGAAATCTATGATCAGCTAAATCAACATCCAATTCTTTGTGAGGAGGATTAAAAGCTGGAATATAAAGAATATTATCATAATCACAAACTTCTTTTATATGATTACCTAAAGCCAAATGAGCATTATGTATCGGATTAAAAGTTCCAGCTACCACGCATAATTTCATTTAGAAAAATTCTCCTATATCTCTACCAAACATATTATAACGCAAAATTTTTGTATTTTGCTTCAACAACCGATAAAATTTCTTTTATTACTTTTTTATATTTTTCTCTTGAAATAGCCCCATTGAAAATAATATCTGCATCTTTTGCACAAGAATGAACATATAATTCAGCTTTTTTTGAAGCGTTTTCAAAAATACCTTCTGCTGAATCACCTAATTTTCTTTCTTTTGCTCTTTCAAAGAATCTTTTTCTTTGGATTTCTTTATCTATATCTACATAAATTTTAAAATCAAAAATATCTGAAATTTTTTCATTTAATGCATATAAACCTTCCGCTATTACAATAGAAGAAGGTTTAGCCTCAAAGCATTCATCAATTCTGATTGCTGTTCCTGACATATCATATTTTGGAAGCATAACAGTTTCATCATTTAATAAACGATTTACATGCTCTGCCATCAAAGTTAGTTCAATAGCTTCAGGAACGTCTAAATCATAATTTTGTGCAAATTTTGCAAATGAACCTGCCGCTTTTACTTCTTTTGAACGGTCATAATAATAATCGTCTGTATTAATTCTTGTAGTAGGTTTTTTAGTAGAAAGTCTTTTTGCAAAATCTTCAATTAATTCGATAGCATCATTTACAATTGTAGATTTTCCACTTGCGGTTTCACCACAAACACCAATTGCAGCAGCTCTTTTTACTTCTCCTGAAATAAATCTTGCCATTCTGCGAGTTAAAGTAGGTGATATACTTACAAAAATAGAGTCAACAGATGTCAACTCTTTCTCAAATATCATATTCAATTCATGTTCAATTTTTAAAGATAACGAATGTATAATTGGGTCTAAAACACAACTTTTACACTTTACACTATTCTTTTTCTCAAGTGTCATTATCATATCTATATTAAAGCTCAAAAATCAAAAAATTGCTATATTTATAGAAAATATTAATAATTGTAAACAAGACACTTAGTAAAATTTATACCAAGTGTCTTGAAAACCTTATTATAAAAGGACTCTATGCACGCATGCTTTTGGTGAATATTTCCATTCTCGATAAGTAATTCTATTAATTTTATATCCTGAACGTTCTAAAATTGCTTGTTTTTTCAAATTATTTACTGCTTTCTTAGGTGAATCTTCAACACCATCTAGTTCAATTGCAATTTTATCATTTACTAACAAGTCTATGCTTAAACCTGCAACTTCCACACCTGCTTGAACAGAATAACCTAAATTTCTAATATAAGCTGCAACTTCACGTTCAAATTCATTTTTATAAGTATTTTCGTCAAGTTTGTTATTTTTTAACAACTCATATTTATTTTCATATTCTTTTATATAAGAAAGGTATCTTCTCAAAATTCCATCAGGCATTTCTGTTGGGTCTTTCGAAACAAAACTAATCATTTTATATTTTGCACGAGTAATCGCAACATTAAACAAATTTGGTTTTTGCAAAAATAACAAACTTTGAGGATAACTGTTATTTGCGTAAGCCCAAGAAACAAGCATTATATCTTTTTCATCACCTTGAAAAGTATGAGCAGTACCTATTTCTATCTTATGTTTCAACACCATATTATCTGAAACTACCCTTGATAAAGATTTTTTTAATTGTTCAACTTGAGCTCTAAATGGTGAAACAATACCGATAGAAACAGGAACACCTTTATTTGTTCTTTCATCTTCTAATATTATTTCTTGAACTTTTGCAATAACTGCTTCTACTTCTGGTAAATTTCTTGTCGCATCGAAATCAACTTTACCATCATTTACTACTACAAGTTCTAAAACTTTATCAGCATAAGAATTTTTACGCATTACTCTCATTCTTCCGCCATAAAATTCATCATTTGAGAAATTAATAATTGGTGGCAAACTTCTAAAATGTTCATCAAGCAAAACAGGATTCATAGAATAATAATTTGCTAAATCAAACATTGAATTTGAGCGAAATCTCCACATCAATTGATATTTATCAGGAATACCATATTGACTCAAGAATGATTGTTCCTTTGCTTTTTCCAAGAAAGAAAGATGTGGAAGTTGTTTATCATCACCTACAATAACTGCTTTTTTTGCACGGAATAAAATAGGGAAACAACTTGCTATATCACATTGAGAAGCTTCATCGATAATCGCAACATCAAAAACCCCTGGTTTCATTGGCAACGAACCTGACACGGCGTAAGTTGTAACACACCAACACGGAAAGGCTTCTAATAACGGTTTAAAATCTTCGTTTTCTAACAATCTATTTTGTAGATTTTGTTTTTTCTCTGTTAAAGATTTGGTGTGTACGATTAGCCTTTGACGTTTTGTTTGATCACGCAACAAACCTTTTAAAGCTGTTCTTCTTTTTGATTTTAAAATATCTGTTGCGACAGTTCTTTGTTTCTTTTTAAGTGTTCTTATTTGTTCTGCCATAACGTGAAGATTGCCAAGTTTTTGAATATTCATTTCAATCTTTCGCATTTCACATTCTATTGTTGCAACATTTAACTCATCTCTAAGTTTTGAAATATTTTCATAACTTATCTCAAATTCGCAATTTAACAATTTTTTCAAGTTATTTTTTGCAGAAGAATTAGAAATTTTTGCAAACAAACCATTTTTTTCTAAATTCTTTTCGGCGGTATTTAAAATTGAAGTTATTTGTTCGATTTCTGCTTGTTTCAATGATTTCAAAACAAATTTTGCATCACCTAACAATTTTTCTTGCGAAATTTTTTCTTCGTCTAACTCTTGCCATTTTTCTTCTAGTTTGATTATTTGTTCAGATTTATTTTCAAGTTCTCTGATTTCTGCAAGCAATGCTTTCATATCTTTCACATCAACAAAAATAGAATCATCATAATCAGTATCTAAATCAACTTTATTTGAAAGCAAATCTTGCAAATCAAAACTCAATTGTTTTTGATAATTCATTCTTCCTGCTCTAAGAGCCAAATATGGTGCGCCTAGTTCGTTTAATCTTTCTGCAACAACATCAACAGCCTTATCCATTCTTGATGCGACTAGAACTGTTTTTCCATTTGCAATTAAGTGAGCAACTAAATTAACTATTGTTTGAGATTTACCAGTCCCTGGAGGTCCATAAACAGAAACAAAAGTATTATTTTCTAAAGCTTTTATTACTCCTTCTTGTGAGTCAGAAAGTGAAAGAGGAGTTATCGCAGAAAAATCTTTCAAATCTTTTAATTGTTGTTTTGAAGGATTATCAATAAGCTTCCCTTTTGTTTGCATATATTCTTCATTTATAACACCCAATGCAGTTTCTCTAAAAGTTCCACTTGCTTTTTCAGAAATTTGAGTCAATTCGTGTAAAACCCCTGCTGTTACTGCGGGTCTTTTTGTCAAAATTATTGCATTTTGTCCAGTAAGCATAATCTTTGACATCTTTGGAGCAGCTTTTATTGTACGAACTTCGTCAACTACATCATCCAAATTTTCAAAATCGATAATTTTTTCTTCAGATTTATCAACATAAAAATCTTTTGCTAAATTATCTTCTTCAACATCTTCAGAGTGGTCAATTTTCACTTCAATTTCAGGAATAATTGAACGTAATGTTGTCAAAAAGATTTCTAATTTTTCAGATGTTATAGGCAAATCTGGAACAGCATCTAAAATACCATCTAAAAGTTGCTCTACTTCATCTTCATCATCAGATTTTTTCATTAATGCAGTTAATGCACCTGTATTTAATGACAAAAATTCATCTTGCAAAATACAATTAATATTTACACCATTTCTTTCCAAACGACAAGGCATATACAATAATGGAGTCAAGAATTCACTGGCTTTTTTATTTTTACCGTTTTTACCGACCAAAAACAAATAACCATAAATTAAATATTTATCTTTTTGACTTAATTCACTTTGAATCATAAGTTCAGTAACTTTATTATCAGCACCATCAAGTCTTAAATACTCTTGTCCTTTTGTAAAAAGTTCTTCTTCTCCTTGTAAAAATATCCACTTGTTATCTTTATCTTGCTTCAAATTTCTAAAAGTGGCACTTTTTACTTCTTCTCTAACGCAATCGTGCAAATATTGACTTAATTTTTTTATAAAACTATTATTAAATGCTGAATTTATAGCTTTTGTAGCCTCTTGTAACATAATAAAAACCTCTTTTAATTATTTTAGTTTACAATTGTCCATTTTTCCTATTTTAAGCTAAAATAGTAGTTATGAACATCCTAGATATATATGATTCATATTTTAGCCAGCATAAACAAAGTATCTTTAGAACCATCTCTAATATTGCGTACAAGTACGGAATAAAAATGTATTTGGTAGGCGGTATTGTTAGGGATATGCTACTTGACGTTAAAAGTCTTGATATAGATATTATCGTCGAAGGAAATGCAATAGAATTTGCAAAACAACTTGAAAAAGAATGTGATAATGTTGAAATTTTAAGCACTCATAAAGATTTTATGACGGCAAAGGTGAAATTTGAAGGTAAAGCAATTGATTTTGCCTCAACAAGAAACGAAACATATCCAAGAGCAGGACATTTGCCTGTTGTAACAGAAATCGGTTGCAAACTTAAAAAAGATGTACCACGCAGAGATTTTACAATAAACACACTTGCAATGTCATTGAATAGAGATGACTTTGGAGAAATCATTGATTTTTATAATGGTTATGAAGATTTAAAAAACAAAACTATAAAAATCCTTCACAATAAAAGTTTTGAAGACGATCCTACAAGGATTATTCGAGGACTTAAATATTCAACAAGATTAGGTTTTAAATTAGATACCAAAACCCGACTTCTTCAAGAAAAATATTTATCTGAAATAAATCACGATATGTGCAAAAAAAGAATTTTGCAAGAATTCAAAAAAACATTTGAAAAAGAAGAAGAAAAACAAGCTTTAGTTTGGCAAGAATTTATTAATCAAGGTCTTTATAAATTAATCAACGAAGATGCAAACACAAATATAAAATTGCTATATCCTCATAATTCTTGGCTTGTTTATTTTGGATTACTTGCACCTGAAAAAATTGATGACTTTGAATTAACAAAACCAGAACAAGATGTTATTTTAGAAGCAAGAAGAATTACCAACACACATTACAAAAATGACCTTCAAATTTATAAAGAATTTAAACCTCAAAGAATTGAAACTCTTTTAATTGCTGCTTCTAGAGGTAAAGGAAAAGAAGTTGAAAAATATTTAAACCATTTTAGCGGAATTGAAATAGAAATCACAGGGGCAGATTTAATAAATTTAGGACTTAAACCATCAAAAGAATTTAAAGATATTTTTGATTTCGTAACCGAACAAAAACTAAATTCCCCACATTTAACAAAATGTGAGGAATTAAAAATCGTAAAAAATTATTTAACTAAACAAAATTAATATTTCAAAAGATTATTAATTTTTTTCTCATGGAATTTTGCATTTACCAAAACTTTTTCAGCTTTTCTATCTTTTTCTTCTTGAGTTGGAATAAATTCCATATAAGGATCTGTTTCTTTCATTACGGTATCAATTTTTACTTTTTTAGTATTTGAAATTTTAGGAATATAACCAACAGAAGATGGAATATAAGTCAATTCTTCTGGTTTGTTATTAATTGTTAAATTTGTTTTTGTATTTGGAGCTTCAACAATCATATCTCTTGAATAAATAGCTTCAAATTGTTGAGGTTTTACTTCTGACTTGATTTCGTGAGTTTGTTTATAAATATCTAACAAATTTTGTCTTTGATAAGTTTCTTCTGTTTGAGTTGCAGGTTGAGCTTGAACAGGTTGAATCGGTTTTACTTCTGGCACTTGTTTTGTAGCTTTTGGAGCTTCAAAAATCAATTGTTGAGCTACTTGAGAAGTTTTTGTTTCTTCATTTTTAGTTTCTTCTTCTTTATCTTCATCAATAATTGATTTTGTTGGTCTGCCAAAGATTAAGTGAGAAATTTTTGTCATACCTTTTGCAATTGGAGGAACGATAACAAATAAGCATAAGCAAAATCTCATTGCTCCACCGCCAAAACCTTTAAATTTATTTGACAATTTGCCAAAGATATTAGATGTTTCAACTTTATCTAAACCAGTTGATAAAATTTTACCAGCTGCTTTAACAGGTTTTCTTACAATATTTGCAAAGAAGTTACCAGTTTTCTTCAAGAATGAAGCATCTTTTGGCGCTTTCAAACCATCATTTAAAAGACCTTTTAATTTTTTAACTTCTGCACGATAAGTTTCTTTATCAATACCTGCATTTTTTACTTTTTCATTTAATGCGGCGATACCTTTTTTATATTCTTGAACTTTATCAGGAGTCATACCTATATATTTAGCACCAGCGGCATGATACATAATATTCATTGCTAAAGGAATTGACAAGTATGAAGCCAAATCATAAGTTAAACCTTCAGTAAATGTGCTTAATTTTTCACCTTTAGGAGCTTTGATTGCTCTCATTACTGAATCAGCGATTGAATATGCTTGTAGCAAGATAGCGATTTTACCACCAGCTGTACCGTTTGTTAAACCTTCCATTGAACGTAAAAATGCTTTTGGCAAGCCTTTACCTGCTGCGTTAAGAGTTTTTGTTGCAGCATTAATTGGTTTTCCTGACAAAACTTTTAATTTATTTACCAATTCTGAAGGATATACATTTCTTCCTAAAATCTTTTCTTGAGCTTTAGGGAAAAGCTCCATATTAGTAAATGGAACTTTCATAAATTTTGCAACTTGAATAGGTTTATCTTTTGTACTTTTAGCTAAATTTTCAGCAGCATTGATAATATCGTCAACATATTTATATGGAGTAGCTTTAATTTTTTCAAATGTTGCACCATCAATACCTAAATTTTTAAGTTTATCTGCACTAACTTTACCATCAACAGTAACAAATCTTTCAAACGCTTCAATTGCATCTTGAGCTGTTTCTGCAACAGTACCGTTAATCATTGATTTTGCCATTGAATTTACAGGTTTGTTTGGATTATGAAATATAGAATTTAAAATTTTGCTTTTTGAAACAACTTTTTCATTCATGAATTTTGTAAATTTTCCAAATACATTTTCAGAAGATTTACCAACTTTTGAAGAATCAAATTTATTACCTAAATCTTGGCTTTTTTCTTGAATTTTTTGTAAAAGACTTGTTGATTTACCATTGACATCAACAGTTGCACAGTGTTTATTAAATTTATCCATTGCTTTTGATAAAGCAAACCAAACACCAGCAGTAATTGCCGCTGTTTTTCCTTTTTCTTCGTTTTGAGCAGCAACTGTAACTATATTATCGCTATTTTTAATATTTTCTTTTACTTTTTCAGTATCAATTTGAACATTAGGATTGCCGTTCAATCCCATAGCTGGCTGTTGAACTTGTTTGTAAGGATTATAATTTTGATTATCAACTTGAAAACTCATGTAAAATAAACCTTTTTTGCAACCTTATATAAGTATAAAAACAAGTAATATCATGTAATTGCGTCTTTTGTAACGAAACATTAAGGGCGACAGATTTTTAAAAAACTCTGTCGCCCTTAAAAAATATAAATTTATTTTTTTAAACTTCTGTTTGTGCCAATTTTTCTAATTTCAATTTTTGGTCATATTCAATCAATAGATTTAGCAAATCATCTAAATCACCATCAATTACAGTCCAAACATTCAAGTTTTGCCCTATTCTATGGTCTGTCAAACGACCTTGAGGGAAATTATATGTTCTGATACGTTCAGAACGATCGCCTGTACCAACTTGAGAACGACGAAGGTCAGTAACTTCTTGCATTTGTTTTTGAACTTCTAAATCATATAATTTTGCTCTCAAAATTTCCATAGCACGTTCTTTGTTTTGAAGCTGAGAACGTTCTTCTGTACAGAAAATCATTATACCTGTTGGTTTGTGGAATAATCTTGCTGCAGTTTCAACTTTGTTTACGTTTTGACCACCAGCACCACCTGAACGAGCAGTGGACATTTCAATATCTTCTGGACGAATTTCAACTTCTACATCATCAACTTCTGGCATAACCGCAACAGTTGCAGTTGAAGTGTGAACTCTGCCTTGTGATTCTGTTACAGGAACTCTTTGAACTCTATGAACACCTGATTCATATTTTAGTCTTGAATAAATACTATCACCTTTCATAGAAATAATAACTTCTGAAACACCACCTGCTTCACAGTCTGTTTTTGAAAGAATTTGAGTTTGCCAACCTTGTTTATCAGCGTATTTCAAATACATTCTCATCAAATCGCCTGCGAAGATATTGGCTTCATCACCACCTGCACCACCTCTGATTTCAAGCATGATATCTTTGTCATCCATTGGGTCACGAGGCAAAAGAAGGATTTTCATTCTTTCTTCATATTCTGGTAATTTTGATTCGTTTTCTTCAATTTCCGCTTTTAGAAAAGCTTTCATTTCTTCATTTTTTTCAGCATGCATCATTTCTTTTGCATCTTCAATTTCATCTGTTGCTTTTTTCCATTTGTGATAAAGTTCAACAGTTTCTTCCATTGCTTTTCTTTGTTTTGATAAATCTCTAAACTTGTTATAATCTTGGATAACTTCTGGTTTTGACAAGGTTTCGCCTAGTTCCATATATTTTTGTTCAATTTGTAAAATTTTGTCTAACATATCTTTCATAGCTTTTCATCCAAATTTTGTAATTTACTAATTAAATTATATCAAGAAAATAATTATTTTTTTGCATGTTTGTATTAAAATCTTAAACAGAGGCGATAAATATGAATAAAAACGATAAAATTTTTGTTGCAGGACACAATGGTTTAGTAGGTTCTGCTATTGTTAGAAAACTTGAAGCAGAAGGTTTTACAAATATTTTAAAAAGACGTTCTAAAGAAGTTGATTTGTGTAACCAACAACAAACTTACGAACTTTTTGAAAAAGAAAGACCTGATTATGTATTTTTGGCAGCAGCTCAAGTTGGTGGAATTATGGCTAATTCCACATATCCAGCAGGTTTTATTTACAGAAACTTGATGATTGGTTGTAACGTAGTTGATGCTTGTTACAGATATGGAGTAAAAAAACTATTAAACATGGGGTCTTCTTGTATTTATCCAAGACTTGCTCCTCAACCAATGAAAGAAGATTGTTTATTAACTTCAACTCTTGAAAGCACAAATGAAGCTTATGCGTTAGCAAAAATATCTATAATCAAACTTTGCAGATATTATAATCAACAATACGGAACAAATTACATATCTGTAATGCCTACAAATCAATATGGTATCGGTGATAACTACAATATGGAAACAGCACACCTTTTACCAATGTTGATGCGTAGATTTCATTTAGCAAAACTTTTGAGAAATAATGACTTTGAAGGTATCAGAGCTGACCTAAAAAAATACAAACTAGGTTGGGGCTTAGATGAAAAACTTGACCTTTCAAGCGAAGATTCTATCAGAGAATGTTTAGCAGGAATTGGCGCTTATGCTGATAAAGCAGTTGTTTGGGGCGACGGTTCTGTATTTAGAGAAATGATGTGTTCAGATGATTTAGCTGATGCTTGTTTCTATTTAATGCAAAATAAAGACTACAAAGATATTGGCGAACTTGTTAATATCACTGACGGTACAGATATTCAACTAAAAGAACTTATACCAATGGTTAAAGATATAGTTGGTTTTGATGGCGAACTTGTTTGGGATAAAAACAAACCAAACGGAACTCCTAAAAAACAAATGGATGCTACAAAGATTAAATCTTTAGGCTGGACTCCAAAAATAGATTTAAGAAAAGGCATCGAAGAAACATACAAACATTACATAAGTTAATTAAAACTTGCGATTTAATTTTTAGCAGTTTATAATATACTCACGGAATATAAATGGAAAGGAATTTAAAGATGAAAGACGGAATACATCCTGATTATAAAAAATGCACAATCAAATGTGTTTGCGGTAACGAAATTGAAACAGGTTCTATAGAAGATAACATTACAGTTGAAATTTGCAACAAATGTCACCCATTCTATACTGGACAACAAAAAATCCTTGACTCTGAAGGTAGAGTTGAAAGATTCAACAAACGTTACGGTAACAAAAAATAGTTTTTGTAAAAACATAAAAAAGCGACTTGGATTTTCCAAGTCTCTTTTTTTAATGTTTAATTGAATAAAAAAACGATGGCTTTTATTTAATAGCCATCGTTTTTGTTTTATTATTTGTTTACCGTTATGCGATTTCACCAACTGCTTTTAACTTTGCTGCTTTTGCTGGAAGTTTTAATAATTCAGCTTCTGCAACTAAGTCTTTTTCATCAGTAGTTTTTACCATATCTGAAGTAACTTTAAATGATGTAATATCTTCTTTTGAAGGAATATCATACATAACATCTAACATTAATTCTTCTACGATTGAACGCAAAGCTCTTGCACCAGTTTTTCTTTTAATTGCTTCTTGCGCAATTTTATCTATTGCAGCTTTATCAAATTCTAAATCAACACCATCCATTTTTAATAATGCTTGATATTGTTTAATAATCGCATTTTTAGGCTCAGTTAAAATCATTTTTAACGTATCTTCATCCAATGCATCTAATACTGCATAAATTGGAACACGACCGATAAATTCAGGAATTAAACCGAATTTTAACAAATCTTCCGGTTGCAATTTTTTAAGCATTTGTGCTGATTGAGCTTCTTTTTCAGCTTTTGTTGCAGGGGCTTTAGAGCCAAAACCAACAGAAGCAGAATCACCTGCTCGTCTATCAACGATTTCTGACAAACCTACAAACGCACCACCAACAATAAACAAAATATTGCTTGTATCAATTTGAATAAATTCTTGATGAGGATGTTTTCTTCCACCTTGTGGCGGAACATTTGCAACTGTACCTTCAATCATTTTTAACAATGCTTGTTGTACACCTTCACCTGAAACATCTCTTGTTATTGAAGTGTTTTCGCTTTTTCTTGCTATTTTGTCGATTTCATCGATGTAAATAATACCTCTTTCAGCTTTTGCTGAATCATAATCAGCATTTTGAAGCAATCTTAAAAGAATATTTTCGACATCATCACCAACATAACCAGCTTCTGTAAGAGTTGTAGCATCTGCAACTGCAAATGGAACATCTAACATTTTTGCCAAAGTTTGAGCCAACAATGTTTTACCTGAACCAGTTGGACCAACTAACAAAATATTAGACTTTTGAATTTCTACATCAGAAGTTTTGTTATCTTTGTTATGTTTTAATCTCTTATAGTGGTTATATACAGCAACAGAAAGAACTTTCTTTGCATCTTCTTGACCAACAATGTGTTCATCTAAATGAGCTTTTATTTCAGCAGGTTTTGGAATTGGTTTTTCATCGCTTGATGCAACTTCACCTTCTTTTCCTTCTTTTTCTTTGCCTTCAAAAAACTCTTCGTCAAGGATTTCATTACAAAGTTCTACACATTCATCACAAATATAAACTTCAGGACCAGCAATAAGTTTTTTTACTTGGTCTTGAGTTTTACCGCAAAATGAACATTTTAATCTGCTATCATCCATCTTTGCCATCAATTTCTCCTACTATAATTGATCTCGTGTAATAACTTTATCAATCATACCATATTCCATTGCTTCTGCAGGAGTCATGATATAATCACGGTCTGTATCTTTTTCGATTTTTTTCAAAGATTGACCAGTATTTGAAGCTAAAATTTCATTTAATGATTTTTTAATTCTGATAATTTCAGCTGCTTGAATTTCAATATCAGTAGCTTGACCTTGAGCTCCACCTAAAGGTTGGTGAATAAGAACTCTTGAATGAGGTAAAGCCATTCTTTTACCTTTTGTACCAGAAGATAACAAGAATGCACCCATTGATGCTGCTTGACCTAGACAAATTGTTGAAACATCAGAACGAATGTGTTGCATAGTATCATATATAGCAAAACCAGCAGTTACTGAACCTCCTGGGCTATTGATATACAACATAATATCTTTTTCTGGATTTTCACTATCAAGTAATAACATTTGTGCAACAACCAAATTTGCAACCATATCATCAATTGCAGTTCCTAAGAAAATAATTCTTTCTCTCAATAATCTTGAGAAAATATCAAATGAACGTTCGCCTTTGCTTGATTGTTCTATTACTACAGGTACAAAACTCATATTTAATTTCCCTTTCTTTATCTATTTCAAATTTATTATATCATAATTTTTGAATTATTTAATTACTTAGATTTTTTAAATTCAACTTTATTGTTTTCAACAAGAAAATCAAATACTTTTTCGTTCAATGCTTGTTGAGATAAAGAACCGATTGCATCTGGATTTTTCTTAAATTCTTTCAACAAAGTTTCTCTGTTAATACTGTATGCTGCTTCTACTTGTTGCAATTTTACAGATAAATCTTCTGGACTTACTGTAATTTTTTCTTCTTGAGCAATTTTATCGATTACTAAAGTCGTTTTAATTCTTTTTGCAGCATCTTTTTTGATTTCTTCTTTAACTTTATCTTCGCCTTGAGCTTTCATAGCATCATCCAAAGATAAACCTTGCATTGCAAGTCTTTGTCTGTATTCATTCAATAAATTTTCTGTTTCTGCTTCAATCATTTTTTCAGGAATTTCAACTTCTGCATCATTTAAAATCTTTTCAAATAAAGCATTTTTTGAATTTCTTTCATTTTCACCTTTTTGAGTTTCATCTAAATATTTTTGAATATCATCTTTCAATTCAGCAACTGATTTGAAAGGACCTACTTTTGCAACGAATTCATCAGTAAGTTCAGGCATTACTTTTTCTTTTATTTCATTAAGTTTGATTTTGAATACTGCAGGTTGTCCAGCAAGTTTCTTTTCGTGATATTCTTTTGGAAATTCAACATTAATATCAAATTCTTCACCAACTTTATGTCCTACGATTTGTTCAGCAAATCCTGGAATAAAGTTTGAATTACCTAAATCTAATGTGTAATCTTTTGCTTCGCCACCTTGAATTTTTTCACCATTTGCAGAACCATCAAAATCGATTTTGCAAATATCATTTTCATTAGCAGCTCTATCAACTACAACATTGAATGTTGCATGACGTTGCATAAATTGTTCTAATGATTTGTCAAAAGCATCAGCTGGTGTAACATATTCATCAACTTTTAAAGTTAAATCTTTGTATTGACCTAATTTAACTTCAGGACGAAGTTCAACAGCAGCTGTTAATTTCAAATCTTGTCCAACTTCAAATTCCATTTTTTCAATTGTAGGTTGTGCAATAACATCCAAGTTGTGTTCTAAAATAGCATCACGCAATGCGTTTGGCAAAATACCATCTAATGCTTCTTGTTTAATTGCATCTACACCAAAGTGTTTTTCTACGATATTTTTAGGAGCTTTTCCTTTTCTGAAACCTGGAATATTTGCATATTGAGAAATTCTTTTTACAGCTTTATTATATTCAGTCATAACTTCGTCTGCTGGAATTTCTATATCAATTTTTACTAAATTTTTTTCTTCTTTTTTCAAATCTGTTTTCATTATTTTTCTTTTCCTTCCTCATTATTAATAATATGCAAAAATTATAATTCAAACATAGTTTTAAATCAATAAAATAGTAATTTTAGAGGAAAAATTAACATTTTCTAACGAAAAAGTAGTAGAAAAATCGACTACATCATCTTATAACGTTAGAAATTTTATACTAAATCATAAAAACGTATGATTTTATTTAATCAAACTGTTGGTAACATACATCTATACTCCTTAGAGACAACGATACACATATCCCTAATCAACAGCTATGCACCCCTAAAGTACATAGCTTTTTTTTATGCAAAATTTTAATAAAAAGTTAAAAGCCGTATTTTAGCAAATCTAAAATACGGCATAACAGTTGATTTAACATCTATTTGATTATTTTCCTGTCGAACCAAAACCACCTTCGCCACGAACTGTATCAGATAATTCTGTTACAACTTCAAGTTTTGCCTGCTCATATTTTGCAATAACCATTTGAGCAATTCTTTCATTTGGTTGAATTGTGTATTCTTCTGTCGATAAATTCACAATAGGAATACAAAGTTCGCCCCTATAATCCTCGTCTATTGTACCAATACAATTTATCAAAGTTATACCATGCTTGATAGATAAGCCTGAACGAGGTCGAACTTGTGCTTCATACCCATGTTCAAGTTCAATTTTCAAACCTGTTGGGATAAGTTTTCTTTCCATTGGTTTTAATAAAACGGGTTCTGATATCGCTGCACACAAATCCATGCCAGAAGCACCCGAAGTTTTATATTCGGGAATAACTTGATTATGCGCCAAACGTTGTATCTTCAAAATTGTTTTTTCTTTTTTATTTTCCATATTTTTACAAAATTAGCCTTTTAATTTTGCTTCAATAGCTGAAAGAGTATCTGAAACTTTTGCCAAATCAACAACTGCACCTTGAGCAAATTGTGGGCGTCCGCCACCTTTACCATTTGTTGCAGCTGCAATTTCTTTTACAATGTTTCCTGCGCTAATTCCTTTTTGAACAAAGCTATCAGAAACTTTTACAAACATTGATGTTCCTGCAACAACAACGATAACAGATTCACCAAGTTTGTTTGCTAAAAGTTCAACACCTTCTTTTAAAGCATTTCCATCTAGTTGTTCCATATTTTTAACGAACAATTTTCCGCCGTCAATTGAAATTGCTTCATTTGCAAAAGAATTGAATTTTTCTTTTGCTTGACCGGATTTAACTTTCAACAATTCTTTTTGAAGAGCTTTGTTTTCTTCAATGATTTTATCTATTCTTTCTTCTACTTCGTAATAGTGAGCTTTGAATTTTGCTGAAAGTTTATCAATTTCAATGTTTTTCTTGTTCATATAATCAAAAGCAGCATCGCCTACAACAAGTTCAATACGTCTTGTACCAGCAGCGATTGCACTTTCTGAAACAATTTTTGCTAAACGAAGTTCGCCAGTGTGAGAAGCATGACAACCTGCGCAAAATTCTTTTGAAAAATCACCAATTGAAACAACTCTTACTTCATCGTCATATTTTTCACCGAATAATGCCATTGCACCTGTTTGTTTTGCTTCTTCGATATTCATAACTTTTGTTGTTACTGCATCATCAGATTTAATCCAAGCATTGATATGTTTTTCAACTTTTTCAATTTCATCAGGAGTCATTGCTCTGTTGAAAGTAAAGTCAAAACGCATTCTATTTTCTTCTACTTGAGAACCTGCTTGGTGAACATCTTTACCCAAAACTTTTTGTAAAGCAGCCTGCAAAATGTGAGCAGAAGAGTGATGAATTTTTATATTATCTCTTCTTTCAACATCTATCATAGCTTTTACAGTATCACCAACAGTTATTTCACCATTTACCAATGTACATCTGTGAACAAAAAGTTTGTTTACTTTGAATGTAGTCAAAACTTCTAATTTCAAATTGTCATTTTCAATGATACCAGAGTCGCCTACTTGACCACCACATTCTGCATAAAATGGAGTTTTATCTAATACAACATCAACATAACCTTCGCCATCTAATGTTGCTAAAATTTTTGCATCGCAAGAACTTTCTGTGTAACCAACAAAATCAGTTGCGCCAACTTGTTCTTCTACTTTTGCGTATTTTATATCGCCTGTTACAGAAATCTTTTGAGTAGCTGCTTTTGCTCTATCTTTTTGTTCTTGCATAGCTTTTTTAAAGCCCGCTTCATCTGCTTTCAAGCCTTTTTCTTCTGCAATTTCTTTTGTTAATTCAAATGGGAATCCGTAAGTATCATAAAGTTTGAAAGCACTTTCGCCATCTATGTCTTTATTTGCAGATATAAATTCATCAAGAAGTTTGTAACCTCTATCAAGAGTTTTGTTAAATCTTTCTTCTTCTTTTTTGATTGTATCAATAATTTTTGCTTTGTTTGTAACTAAGTCAGGATAAGCTTTGCCGTAGTTTTCAATAACTACATCAACAAGTTTGTACAAGAATGGAAGTTCCATTCCAAGAATTTTTCCGTGACGTAATGCACGACGCAAAATCATACGTAAAACATAGCTTCTGCCTTCGTTTCCTGGGATAACACCATCATTAATCAAGAAAGAAACGCAACGAGCATGGTCTGTGATAATTCTCAAAGAAATATCTGTTTTTTCTGATTTTTTGTATTCAACACCACTCATTTGAACAACTTTGTCCAAAATTGGACGAAGCAAATCAGTTTCAAATGTAGAAGTTACGCCTTGACATACCATTGCAATACGTTCAAGTCCCATACCTGTATCAACGTTTTTCTTTTCTAATGGTGATTGATTACCTTCTTCGTCTTGATATAATTCTGTAAATACCAAGTTCCAAATTTCAACCCATCTGTCGCATTCACAAGTATCAATACCGCAATCATCTGAACATTTGAATTGTTCACCTAAATCGTAATGAATTTCTGAACATGGACCACAAGAACCAGAAGCCCCTGGAGGTCCCCAGAAATTGTCTTTTTTACCTTTTCTTTTAATTCTTTCAGCAGGAACACCTACTTCTCTCCAAATTTCATAGGCTTCGTCATCTGTTTCAAAAATAGTAATCCATAATCTATCTTTGTCTAATTTCAAAACATTAGTAACAAAATCCCATGCCCAAGGTATGATTTCTTTTTTGTAATAATCACCAAAAGAGAAATTACCAAGCATTTCAAAGAATGTATGGTGTCTAGGTGTACGTCCTACATTTTCAATATCAGAATCTTTACCACCAGCACGAGCGCATTTTTGACAAGAAGTTGCACGAGCAGGGTCGTAAGGTGATTTTTGAATACCTAAAAATATAGGTAAAAACTGTAACATGCCAGCAGTTGTAAGTAAAACTGTTGGGTTATCAGGAACTAAAGAAGAACTTTCAACAACTGTATGTTGATGTTTTTCTTTAAAAAAATTCAAATATAAATCTCTAATTTCGTTTCCGCTAATCATTTATAATTCTCCAATTACTTTTGTTGATATTTAATAAAGTTTGCAATAGAACGGTCGTAAGTTTTTTCACCATCTGCTGGGAAAAAGCATCCTGGGATTTCACCTTGCGCACGGTGTTCTGCGACACATTGACAACAAATTCCTCTAGTTGGACAGTTGTATGTGCAAGTACAATTCTTTTTATTTTGTTCTTTTAAACATTCCATAATATTGCTCCTTTACTTCAAGAAAATTATACATAAAAAAAACGTACGTGTCAGATTTTTTGAAAAATTCTTTTTAATTTACGAAAAGAACAGAGCCAATATTTAACTTATTTATTAATAAATCTTGCAAAAAAAAATTTATATGATAACATTTACTTGAGGTTTGTATTTGCAAGCAAATACAGATTTAAAAATTTAATAAAAGATGTATGCGTCCGTAGCTCAGCTGGATAGAGCATCTGCCTTCTAAGCAGAGGGTCGCGCGTTCGAATCGCGCCGGGCGTAAATTAAAGAGGATAAGATTTATTTTTATCCTCTTTAATTTTTGCTTGTACCAAGTGTACTTTCCCAATCAGTTGGATTTTAATCAAAGCATTAACAAATTTTTGCGTTCGTTTCGTGCCGTAGGTACATCAGAATACCTGTTAAAAACAGTACAAACTGCATATATTTTGACATCAAGAGTGCTAAAACCTCTTTTTAATGAAAACACAAGTCGTTTGTTATAAAATATCATGTATGAAAAACACTATTGATTTTGAAAAAATACCCGAAATTAATATAGATTATTGTATAAGTTTAGGCAAAGCTTGTCGCCCTGCTACAGCTTTAAAAAGAAATAATTTGAGATTTTTTCTTCTCCTTTTGATTGGATAATGAATTATAGTTTAGATATAGCTATATCACTATTAAAAAATAAAGGTGAAAAATTTTTTTCGCACTGCTATGAATATGAAAGATATAGTAGCGAAAATAATCTTGGAATAATAGAAAATGATACATTCGTTATATCCATGCATGATTTCCCTAATTTATTACCAATTACAGATGCGCCCAAATACTTTCATTATAAATACGAATACAAATTTAAATATTTAGATTACATTTTAAAAAAGGCAAATACAATCTGTCTTATATCTAATAGACAAATTGATACTGAAACTATTAAAAATTTCATAAATGAATTTCTAAAATTATATAGTTTTAAACACCTGTATTATATTAATATTTATGACACATGTGATAAAACAGAAGAACAGTATAAAATTTGCAATTATAATAATGTATCTATATTAGAATTTTATTTTAATGATGAGCATATAAATGGAAGAACAAATAATAATCTCTTTTGGCTCGGAAATGTTGCTTACTGGGATAAAATTTTAAATAAAATTAAAATAAATAACAATTTTATAAAAAACTTGAAAATACGTAATTTTTTATTTCATATAAGTTATGATTGCAATCCCAAGTCAATACACAAAATTTATACTATTTTAGGAATCAAATTAAAATTCAAAAAAGTTATGTAGAAAATAAAAAACAATATTTTAAAATTTATTCCTATCCTTTTTAATTTATATTTTCTTGCGTCAAAACCATTATAACCTTATGCAAAAGGCTTTAACAATTTTATTACATAAAAACAAATTAAATTACATAATGAATTTGATAACAATCACTATGGCTAATAAAAGCGGTAGTGCTTTTTCAGCGAATAATTATCTCTTTTCTTTCCACTTGAAAATGTTTTAAAATCGGTTATAATGTTAAAGGATTGGATGGGGGATTACTCCCCCACCTCTGACCTAAAGGGCTTTATTTTCATCTATGGATGCTAACACCAGCAATATTAACAACCATTTTTGAAGATTTAAGTCCTTTTCATTTAGGTCAATTTTCATTGTAACCTTCATTTCAAGACCTCTCTTTTAAACTTGCTTTTTTAAAAAAATAATTTATAATAAAAAGCAGGGAGTCGGTCAAACCCTGCTACAAATTTAACCGACTTTGCAACTACAATAACAAAGAAACTATTTGTAAAAGAAGTCCTATGAGCGTTAGGGCTTCTTTTATTGTTAAAACATTTATAATATTGAATATTTCAATTTAATTTTGTAAACATTTATTTACAACAAAGCAATTAATTTTTGTCAGTTGTTTTAACTCAAGAGTAAAACAAGATTAAGGAAAAAATATATGACAACATTTGTAATTGCTAAAAATAATCCAGTTTGTCAAGGCTGTGCGTACAAAAAAGCTCAAGCTTACGCAAAATGTGATATAAGAAAACATCTTCCAGAAATTAAAAATGATATTGCAGATGCATATATTAAACAAAAACCAATGCCTAAAATTCCAAATTGTATATATGAAGCCGTATCAGAAAAACAAGTTTCAAAATTTGGACAATTTTTAAACAAACATTCAATTTTTGCTAAAATAATTGAACAATTCAAAGGCCCTATTTATAGATAAATTAATCATTCTTTATCAAATCAAGCAAGAATTTTTGAGTATCGCTCAAAACTAAAGAATCAATATATGTGCTTGTCAAACCTGAACCTGAGTGAAGAATAATATCGCCATTTTCTTTAAATTTACCATTGACGATTTGTTTCATCGCTTCTTCGAAATCGTTTTTAGGATTAATATTTTCATACAAAGTTTCTATATAATGATAGCATCTTGTGTTTGCACCAGTTTTTTGACAACTTTCAAACGCTGATCCTGCACAACCACTTTTGCATCTGTCTGCGTAAATACATTTTTTGCAGTTATCTGACAAATAACAATCTTTAAAAGTATTATTCCAACTGCAGAAATTTGAATCAG
The DNA here is from genome assembly GCA_045616505.1 of Candidatus Gastranaerophilaceae bacterium. GTDB lineage: Bacteria > Cyanobacteriota > Vampirovibrionia > Gastranaerophilales > Gastranaerophilaceae > JAKSUT01. The sequence goes on from JAZLGV010000063.1 coordinate 48,931, forward strand.
ATACAATTTCTTTCAATGAATAATTTTTCAAAGATTTTGTTTTGAAATATTTTCTATTTAAATATATACACCCTTCAACAGTACCATCAGTTCTAATTCCGATAACACTATTTCCGGCTTTACAACCAACCCAGTTTCCTGAAGTTGAATGAGGAGGCATTAATTTTGAATAATAACCAAAACTATGGTTTCCAAAAATCGCTAACTTATCCCATTTAGTTTGGCATCTCAATTTTGATATATATAAACCCAAGAAATAATATTCTAAATCTCTAATTTTAATTAATTTTATAACTTTTCCGTGTGATGGAATATGTGCTAATTCCCAAAATTTTGCATTTGAATTTAATATCAATTTATAAATTAATGGAAGTTCATTAAGACTTAAAAGAGAAAGAGTCGTTATAACACCTGAAATAATACCAAATTCACTTGCAAGATTTATAGTTTCAACTAATTTTTGAGGAAAACGATCAAGTCCACGTTCTAAAAGTGTTAATCTTTCAGAAACGGAATCAAGTCTGAAAGTTAATCTGTTTATACCGATAGTTTTTAATATTTTCAAAACTGCTTCATCAACGTTTACACCAGAAGTTTCAATTTCGATATTCATTCCCAATTTTTTTAAATGTAATAAAATCTTATCCCATTTTTTCATTAGGAAAAAATCGCCACCTGTTAGTTTTACAGCTTTACAACCCATTTGAGAAATTTGATTACAAACACTAATGATTTCATCATAAGATAAATCATCGTCAATAGATGAATCCCTGTATTCACAAGCAACACAAGGTAAATTGCATTTTGAAGTTATTTCCCAATCTACTCTTTTTAAATCCATAGAGATAAGTGTAAAATAACAGTTTTTTATTTTCAATACTTCTAAAGAGTAATATTGTTTTTTAAACTATGTTTGATTATGAAATGTATTCATGGTCTAATTTTTTTATGAATTTCAAAGATAAAATCACAAATTTTTCATATATAAAAATTTTTAATAATCTTTCTTTTATTATCATTGAATTTTTATTTATAGTATTTTTATTTGCAAATATCGGGTTTTTTCTAAACATTCCAACAACTTGGCTATATTTGATTTTAGCCCTTCCAATAATTTGTTTTACACTAATAAAATCAAATAAACATATTATAGATTCAATTTTTCAACTTTTTATCTTTTTGTTCCTTATAGTTATTAGTGTTTTAATTGTTAATGGAAGAGGTGATTATAGTTATGATGGGTCGTCATATCATTTTCAAGCAATGTTCTGCCTCAAAAATGGATGGAATCCTTTATTTGAAACAGCTGCCTCTTTTGGCGAAAAATATCATTTATACGCAAATCATATTTGGGTTCAAGTTTGGCCGAAATTCTGCGAAACAATTTCTGCTTGCTTCTATCAATTAACAAATATTATTGAATCAGGCTTTGTTGTCAATTGTCTTATCGCTTGTGCTGTATTTTTTAGAACAATATTTGTGCTTTCTCTTTTTTCAGAAAGAAAATATTTAAACTTTATTTTTGCAATTCTTATCATTTTAAATCCT
>JAZLGV010000064.1:0-18430 GCA_045616505.1 Candidatus Gastranaerophilaceae bacterium
CCATTTGTATTTAATCTCGATTTTAATGAAGGGATATAAGAATCCTCTATTACTTGTTTTATTTCTAAAATACAAGGTTTATGTATTGAATTAATCCATTTAATTGAATATTCAATATCCTTTGTTTTTTTACAACATAAATATTCTATATTATAAGCATTTGCTATAATTTTGAAATTAGGAAAAGATAATCCGCTTTTTTCTGAACAGCCAAAAAACTTACCTTTAAAGTAATTTTTACAAGTATTTCTTATTGCATTATAACCTTTATTAGAAAATAAAATAATTTTAACGGGAATTTTATTGTGCATAATTGTAGCTAATTCTTGTGAATTCATCATAAAACTTCCATCTCCAGTAATTAAAGTTGTATCGTAACCCGATGCACAACTAGCACCTATTGCAAGTGGAATATCGCATCCCATTGAACCACAGTTTACATTTACAATGCTTCTTTGATTTTTTTTATTAACAGATGCTATCAAATAGCCTGCAATGCAACTACTATTCCCTAAAACTGTAATACTATTATCGCTTGCGAATTTTGAATAAATTTCCCAAAATTCTTGAGCAGAAATCAAATCATTTTCATCATTATGTTTTATTTCATCAAAATTACCAAAATTTCTTTTTACTTTATTACAGTATTTTATCCAAGTTTCAGGTGCAGATATTATTTTATTTGATTTTAATAATCTTTTAAATAAATCTTTTAAATCACAACAAATATTTTTGAATATATTTAATCCAGGTTTTAAAGCTTCATCTGAATTTATATTAATCATTATAATCTTCGCTTTTGAAGCAAAAGTCTCTTGCGAAAAAGTTGTTTGCTTAAAACCAAGTGATGAACCTAATATAACAACTAAATCTGCATTTTGCAAAATTAAATTTCCAGCTCTGGAAGCGCAAGTCCCAGTTGTCCCAAAATATAACGAATGTTCATTATATAAATTATCAGCGAAACAACAAGCACTTACAGTTGGAATTTTGTATTTTTCAAGAACTTTTAAAAAATTCTCTCTCTCGCCTGATGAACGAACTGCACTACCCGCTAAAAAGAGTGGTCTTTTAGCATTTTTTATTTCATTTATTAAAAAATCAATATCATAACCCTTGCATTTTTTTGTTTCTATTGGAGGTAGAATCGGCAACATATCATTTTCTTCAACTTCTTTGCTTTGAATATCCAAAGGAACATCTATCCAAACAGGTCCTCTAGCTCCGTTCATCATGATATCAAACGCTTTTTGAATTTCTTGTTTTACAGATAGTGGATCTGTAATCATTTTTGCGTATTTCGTCATGTTTTTTACGGAATTTACAATGTCAAATTCTTGTTCCCCTCTTCTTCTTATATTTAAACCACATTCTTCTACTGTTGTATTATATCTGACTTGTCCCGACAAAACAAAAATAGGCGTATAATCTTGATATGCACCCATTATACCTGTCAAAGTGTTTGTGCCGCCAGGTCCAGAAGTTACACAGCATAAGGCAGGTTTTGAGGAATACTTTGCATAACCTTCACATGATATTGCACATGCTTGTTCATGATGATTAAAAATGGTCTTGATATTACTTAACGCCAAAGCATTATTCAGATACATTGCTCCGCCACCCGGTACACAGAAGGCTTGTTTAATACCATTTGCTTCAAGTACTTCTATTATTATATCTGCAATTCTTTTTTTCATTTTATGCCTTCCTTTAACCATTCAATTTCTTTGTCTATACCTATTTCAAGGGTTTCATCAAACTTTATAGGTAATTCTTGAAACAATCTGTCGCTGTTTCCAGAATATTCTTTATTTAACCCATCATGTTCAATGATTATAGAATTTTTAGTTGAAATTTTTTTCTTAACTAATTTTGCAATATCTGATAATAAATATTTTGATTTATTGCATACATTATAATCATGATATTTTGGCTTATTATTAATAACCCAATCTATTACACGTATTAAATCATTTACTGAAACATAAGAAAAATAACAATCTTGCACTAAATTGATTATATCACAATTCAAAGATTGATTTATAACAGATCTTATTAAGCGTCTTTCTTGTTCATATTTTCCATAGCAACCAAAAATTCTTAAATTATATATATTATAAGAATTCTTCGCAATTTGATTTAAAATATATTTTGCATATCCATATGAATCTTTTGGAATAAATCTACCAATATCATTTTCTTTTACATTAATAATATTTTGTGATTTATCATATTCTGCTCCAGAACCAATATAAATTATTTTTTCAAAATCTTTTTCATGTTTTTTTAAATTTAACAAACCACGCATTGTATAATCTAAAATATTTTCTTTTAAATCTTCATTATTACGACTAGGATTTAAAATAGCACAATGAATTACTATATCAAAAATCTTATTTTTTAAGTAATTATCAACACTATTTTGATCTATTATATTTAATTCTCGGCGATCAGGAGCATATATTTTGTATTTTGTAGTAAGTTGTTCTATTATATTTCGCCCGATAAAACCAGTTCCACCTGTAAGAAGAATTTTTTTCATTATCTATTAATCCCATATCTTTCTTTAATACAATTATGTATTGTATCAGCAATTCTTGAAATTTCATCTTCTCCTAGCGCAGGGAATGTTCCAACCCAGAAAGTATTATTCATAATAAAATCGGTGTTTGGTAATTGTTTATAAACTTCTTCTGTCAAATCTTTTGAAGTCATTAATTTCGAATTACCGATTTTAAACTGAATTTCATCATCATCAACAAACATTGGTTGTCTTAAAATATTACCAGCAAACAATTGTCTTGTTCCAATTTTATGACTTTCTAAATATTCAACCAATTCTTGCTTTGTAAATGGTGCATTTTCTTTAACCGAAATTAAATATCCAAACCATGAAGGTTTAACGCCATCTTTTACAACTGGCAAAATCAAATAATCTGTTAAATCAGATAACAATTTTGTTAAAAGCTCAGCATTACGACGTCGAATTTCCAAAAAACCGTCCAATTTTTCTATTTGGCTGCAACCAAGTGCGGCTTGCCAATCGGTAATTTTTAAGTTGTAACCGACATGAGAATATGTATATTTATGGTCATAGCCAAAAGGCAAGTTCCCCAACTGTTGAGAAAATCTTTTTCCACAAATGCCATCTTTTCCCGGAGGACAACAACAATCTCTGCCCCAATCTCTGAATGACATTATTATTTTGTATAATTGAGCATCATTTGTAATAACTGCTCCGCCTTCACCCATTGTTAAATGGTGTGCCGGATAGAAACTAAATGTACCAATATGTCCAATTGTTCCGATTTTCTTTCCTTTGTATTCACCACCCAAGGCATCACAACTATCTTCAATAACCCAAAGATTATATTTTTGAGCTAATTCCATAATTTTATCTAAATCATAACTATTACCTAAAGTGTGAGCCAAAAATATTGCCTTTGTCTTATCGGTAATAGCTTCTTCAATTAAATCAGCATCAATATTATATGTTCCGATTTCGCAATCAACAAAAACAGGAATTAAACCGTTTTGCAAAATCGGATTAATTGTTGTCGGGAAACCTGATGCAACAGAAATAACTTCGTCGCCTTTTCTTAGTCTTCTTTCGCCTAATTTGTGAGAAGTCAAAGCTGAAAATGCAAGCAAATTTGCACTTGAACCTGAATTTGTAGAAAGAGCATATTTTACACCCATATATTTTGCAAATTTTTGTTCAAATTCTTTATTAAATCTGCCTGCAGTAAGCCACATGTCAAGTGAAGCATCAATCATGTTCAACAATTCTTCTTCACCCAATAATTTTCCTGATGGCGGAATATAGTCAAATTCTCTTTTTTTGCCGTAAACCTCTTTGTAATATTCTTTTGCGGCTTCTTTTACTTTACTGCGTAATTCTTGTTCCATTTAATATTTTCCTCATAATTTTTTATTTGTTTTAATGTAAATTTAAATATGTCACTATCTTTATTATAAAAATGTTTATACCATTCAACGGTATTTTTTATAGCTTCTTTTGCCGTATAGGTCGGAGTCCAACCAAGAACTTTTTGAACTTTTTCAATATTTAACATCAAAAGTCCTGCTTCATGCAAAGGGCTTTTTTCACCCACAACGACTTTACCTTTGCCATAGAATTCGGTTACCATTTTTGAAACTTCCGCAACAGTTAAAACGCTGTTTTCTTCAGGTCCAAAGTTAAACCCGTCGGCATATTTTTTGCCTTCTTCCAACAGTTTTTGCCCAAGCAACATATATCCTGACAATGGCTCTAAAACATGTTGCCAAGGGCGAACTGCGACAGGATTTCTGATTTCTATGTCAATATTTTCATTAATTGAACGAATGCAATCGGGAATTAGTCTGTCCAAAGCCCAGTCGCCACCGCCAATTACATTTCCTGCTCTTGCAGTTGCCATTGCATAAGTGCCTTCTTCTTGCAAAAATGAACGTCTGAATGATGATGACATAATTTCAACGCAACCTTTTGATGAAGAATACATATCATATCCGCCCATCGGCTCATCTTCTTTATAACCCCTATGCACTTCTTTATTTTCATAGCATTTATCTGTCGTAATATTTACAAATGCCTTAACAGATTTGCATTTTCTTGCTGACTCTAATACATTTAAAGTTCCTATGACATTTGTTTCATAAGTCATTTTTGGTTCTGCATAAGATAGTCTTACTAACGGTTGCGCTGCAAGGTGAAAAATAATATCAGGTTGAAATTCCTGTATAGCTTTTTCAAGTTTTGGAGTATCTAAAATATCCCCGATTATTGACTTTGTAATTTTTTCTCCAATTTTTAATTCATTAAACATTGATGGAGTTGTATTTGGGGCAAAAGAATAGCCACAAACTTCTGCACCTAATTTTGTAAGCCATAAAGCTAACCAACTACCTTTAAAACCTGTATGTCCAGTTAAAAAAACTTTTTTGTCTTTATAAATATTATTAAACATCTGCTTAAAATTCCTTTAGTAGTTCATCAATATTATCTTTTGTAATTTCCGTATATAATTTTTCGCCTAAAATCTTGATTTTTTCTTCGGTCAATTTTGAATAATCAAATTTAACTAATTTTTCAATTATTTCAGGCTCAAAACGATATTTTATTACTTTCGCTGGATTTCCGCCAACTATTGCATAAGGTGGAACATCTTTAGTAACAACACTTCCTGCTGCAACTATTGCTCCTTGGTTAATTGTTACACCAGATAAAATTATTGAATTTAAGCCAATCCAAACATCATCTTTAATGACAATATCGCCTTTTGATTGTGCTTCGAAATCTTCTCCTAATATTTTAACTTTAAACGGATATGTAGAAAGTCCTTTGTAAGAGTGCTCTGAAGCCAAGATGAATGCTACATTTGGTGCAAAAGAACAAAAATCGCCAATAATAAGTCTTTCTTTTTGACTTTCGCTATGAAATAATACATTATTTTTATTAAAACCATATGTATGTTTTCCTACCGAACAATAAAACGGCATACTTATTTCCATATTTTCTTTTGTTATTTCCACATTTTCTTTTATTTTAAATTTTATTTTTAAACCTAATATGCAAATAACTTTATATTTTTTCCTTCCGTCTTCTAAGTATAAATTTGACACAGAAAAGATTTTTTTTAATAAAGAACTTCCTGAAAATTCTGTTACATCATTTAAATACATTGCTACTATATTCGCATACAAATACTCCAATTTTGTTGTAAAAACTTTACTGGATTTCATTCTTAAGCAAAATTCTTTTTTTAAATTTCTAGAATGGGAATATTCTATATATTTTTCTGATAAATTATACCAATCACAAATATTTTTTTTATCTAATACATCTAAAAAAAATTTAGTTGAAAAATATTTATATATACAAACTAAGCTTTTTATTATTCGTAATCTTTCAAAAATATTAAATTTTAATACTTTTAAAAAAACGATAAATAATTCAAATACCTCAAAACGACATTCCGGAGAAAAATATAAATTATTATTTTCGGGCGAATAAGTACTTGAATGTTTTGATCCTTTAAAAGGTGGTACTCTATATTCTATAAAATCAACATATATATGGGCAAATGCACCACTTTGGCATAACAACATTACAATAAAATCTGAATCAAGTCCAGTTATTTTATTGCAATATAAATTTAAAGTGTCAAAAGGTTTAATTTTATTAAAAATTAACCTTTTATAAAACAAGCCAGATGGATGATAATGTTGGGCTGAATATTTTACTATTACGTCCTCAAGAGTTTCATATATCTTTACATCGATGTTAGAATTTAAACTTGGTTCAAACTTACCTGCCACAATATTTGAATTATTAGATAAAAAATTTATAACCTTATCTAAATTTTTTGCAGAAACAATATCCTTATCAGTTAATGTAAGTACGTAATCCCCCCTAGCTGCACTTGTAGCTTTTTTTCCATTTGCATCACTACCTATATTTTTTTTGTTTTTTAATACGATTAATCTCGTATCATTATATTTATCAAGCATTTCAGGCGTTCCGTCAGTAGAACAATTATCTGAAATTATTAATTCAAAAAAAGCATTATTAGAACTTAATAAATTTTCTACTAATTCTTTTAAATATTCAATATTGTTATATGTTGGAATACATATCGATAAAATAGGTTGTTTGTTCATAATTATTCTTCCTTAGTCCATATAGCCCAAGGAGCTGTGCCATTTTGCCACATTTCAGTTAAGTCATTTTTACCTTTTAATGTATCCATAGGATACCAAAAACCATCATGTTTGTATGAATTTAATTTTCCTTGCTTTGCTAAATCTTCAAGAGGTTGTCTTTCAAAAATAACATCCGTTCTATCTTTTTCAATAAAGTCAAAAACCTGAGGTTCACAAACCATAAAACCGCCATTTATCCAGTTGCCATCACCATGAGGTTTTTCTGTAAATGTATTTATTGTTCCGTCTTGTGCTATATCTAATGCACCAAACTTTCCTGATGGTTTTACCGCAGTTAGTGTTAAATATTTATTGCTTTTTTGGTGACATTTAATAAGCTCATTAATATCTACATCACTAACTCCATCACCATAAGTTAATAAGAATGGTTCATTTCCGACATAGTCTTGTGCTTTTTTAATTCTTGAACCGGTCATTGTATTTTCGCCGGTATATAGCATTGTAACTTTCCAAGGTTCAGTTTTCATCTTATGCACTTCAACAGAATTATTAAGCATATCAACAGTAATGTCTGAATATCTTTGATAATAATGCACAAAATAATCTTTTATAACATGTGATTTGTACCCTGTTAATACAATAAAATCATTAAATCCATAATAAGAATAAATTTTCATAATATGCCATAAGATAGGCTTTCCGCCAATTTCAACCATTGGTTTTGGAAGCAATCTTGTTTCTTCCGATAATCTTGTTCCTAGCCCACCGGCTAATATTAATACTTTCATTCTTATCCTTTTATAATAAAAATTTATACACTATTATCAATAACTATAACATAAAAAAAACATATTAACTATTAAAAAATAAAAAAACATTTGCGCTTGGCGCGATTCGAACGCGCGACCTATCCCTTAAAAGGGGAGTGCTCTACCTGCTGAGCTACAAGCGCAAAGGTTTATTTGCATATTTTTATTCGATTTTTATATTTCGATGAACTTGTCATCAACCTTGAAATTATCGCTACTTATGTAAAATCCTAACTTCAATTATTAGTTTAACAAAAACAAAATCTTACGTCAAGTAGATAATTTTAGAAGTTTAATCCAGCTTCTCTAGCCGCATCAGCTAATGCTTGAACTCTACCATGATAAAGGAATCCACCTCTATCAAATACAACATCTTTAACACCAGCTTTTAATGCTTTTTTTGCAACTGTTTCACCAATCAATTTAGCAGCATCGATGTTTCCACCATGATTGATTTTTTCTCTAATATCTTTATCGATACTTGAGCAAGAAGCCAATGTAACACCTTTTACATCATCAATTACTTGCGCATAAATGTGTTTTGTACTTCTATAAACAGCTAATCTTGGAGCTTCTGTTGTACCTGTCAACTTAACTCTGATAGTTTTATGTCTTTTTTGTACTTTTGCTTTTTTGTTTTGTGATTTAATCATTTTAATTTCCTTTCACCCAAACCTTCTTAAATTATATTTAAGGGTTTATACGGGCAATTATTTACTTACTATTTTTTACCTGCTTTACCAGCTTTACGTCTGATGTATTCGCCTTCATATCTAACACCTTTTCCTTTGTAAACTTCAGGAAGTCTCTTAGATCTGATTAAAGCTGCTACGTCACCAACTGTTTGTTTGTTTGAACCTTTTACAGAGATTTTTGTGTTAGCTTCAACTGTAATTGTAATACCTTTTGGAGGTTCAATATTTACAGGGTGAGAATAACCTAATACCAAATTCAATGTAGTACCTTGCATTGCAGCACGGTAACCAACACCTTGAATTTCTAAGTTTTTAACAAAGCCTTCTTTAACACCTGTGATAGCATTAGCAACTAATGTTCTTGACAAACCATGCAATGCACGAGTTTTTCTTTCATCATTAATTCTTGTCAATATAACTTTGTTGTCTTCTATTTTTACTTGTATTTCTTCTCTAACTTCTACAGTTTCAGTTCCCAAAGGTCCTTTTGCTGTAACTGTTTGACCATCGATAGTAACTTCAACACCTGCTGGAATTTCTATCGGTAATTTTCCTATTCTTGACATTTATATTTCTCCTTTATTTAGTATTAATAAGGGTTTCCCCTCTGGGCTTTTCTACCAATTTAACCCAAAATCCATTATTACTCTTTCAAAAACTACCAAACGTAGCAAATAATTTCGCCACCCAAGTTTTCTTTACGAGCTTTTCTATCTGTCATCAAACCTTTGCTTGTTGAAATAATTGCAATACCTAAACCACCAAATACTTGTGGAAGATTTTTTGATTTGCAATATGTTTTCAAACCTGGTTTTGAAATTCTTTTCAAATTTTCGATTACAGGTTTTTTGTCGTCATATTTTAATTCAATTGTCAAATAAGCGAATTTACCTTCTTGACGAGTTGAATAATCAACAATGTAACCTTCTTCTTTTAATAATTTTGCTAATTCAACTTTCAATTTAGAACTTGGCATTTCAACTGATTCGTGAGATACCATATTAGCATTTCTAATTCTTGTTAGCATATCTGCTATTGGATCTGTGTTCATTTTATTTTCCTTTACAATTGCTACTTACTTGAACTTTCAAGCAGTATAGTAATACATTTATATTTCGCTATTTAGATAATACCATACTCAAAAAAATTTGAATATGGAAATTATCTAAAAATTAATATATGTTAATTAAGAAACTACCAGCTTGCTTTTGTAACACCAGGAAGTAAACCTTGGTGAGCCATTTTTCTTAAGCAAATTCTGCAAATACCAAAATCTCTGTGATATCCGTGAGGACGACCACAAATTGAACATCTGTTGTGAAGTCTTACTTTTGGATATTTACCTTTTGCTGCTAATGCTGCTCTTGTTTCTTCTTTATTTATCATCGCTTTCTTAGCCATGAATTTCTCCTTTTCTTATATTCTTTGAATGAATTAACATTCCTATTTTTTTCACTTTATAATTACTACTTTTTGAATGGCATTCCTAATTCAGCTAACAATGTTCTAGCTTCATCATCTGTATTTGCAGTAGTAATAACTGAAATATTCATACCTTTAACCAAATCAACTTCTTCGTATTTGATTTCAGGGAATAAAGTTTGTTCTTTCAAACCTAATGTATAGTTTCCACGACCATCAAAACTTTTTGAAGATACACCTCTAAAGTCTCTGATACGAGGAAGAACAACACAAATAACTTTTTGTAAAAAGTCATACATTCTTTCGCCTCTAAGAGTAACCATTGCACCAACTGGCATACCTTCTCTTAATTTGAATGAAGCGATTGACTTTTTAGCTTTTGTTACAACACTTTTTTGACCAGCTATTTTTGTTAATTGTTCTTCAATTTGTTCAGCTAGTTTAGCGTTGTGACATGCTTCACCAACACCCATGTTGATAACTATTTTACTTAGTTTAGGAATCATATGATCATTTGCATAATTATATTTTTCCTTCATTGCTTTTTTTACTTCGGTTTCGTATTTTTTCTTTAAACTTTCTGTAACTGTCATTTTAATTTCTCCAATTTGTAAGGCGTTCTAGTCTTCGTGCATCTAAAAGTCCGACAACTTCTAACCACGAGCATTAAACGTCTAATTGTTCACCACATTTTTTACAAACACGTACTTTTTTACCATCTACGATAGTGTGTTTGATCCTTGTCGGTTTTTCGCATTTAGGACAAATAACCATTACGTTTGATGCATCTAAAGCAGCTTCGATTTTAACTAAACCGCCTTGAACACCTGCCATTGGGTTTGCCTTTTGCGCTTTTGTAACTAAGTTTGCACCTTCAACAAAAACTTGGTTTTCTGATGGAACAACTTTTTTAATGTTTCCAATTTTACCTTTATCTTTGCCAGCGGTAACCATAACTCTGTCACCTGTTTTTACTTGCAATTTAACTGTTTCTTTTGCCATTTCTATTTTCCTTTTATTTTTAGATTTATAACTCTTGTGTCTTGGAATTTTACACGTTCGATTCTTTCACTAGATAACTTCTGGTGCTAAAGAAACGATTTTCATAAAGTTCTTTTCTCTAAGTTCACGTGCTACTGGTCCAAATACACGAGTTCCTCTTGGGTTGCCATCTTTTGAAATGATTACTGCTGCGTTATCATCAAATCTGATAACAGAACCATCATTTCTCTTGATGTCAGCTTTTGTTCTTACAACAACAGCTTTTACAACTTCAGATTTTTTTACTGTCATGTTTGGAGTTGCGTCTTTTACTGTTGCAACAATTACATCACCCACACCTGCGAATTTCTTGTTAGAACTTCCCATTACGCGGATACATAATAATTCTTTTGCACCTGTATTATCTGCAACTTGCAATCTTGTTTCTTGTTGTATCATTGTTCTATTTCCTTCATTTTTAATATCTTTGCCTTTTACAAATTTAAAAACCTGTAAAAAACTTTTTTGCTACTTAGCTTTTTCTACTACTTCAAGAATAGACCATCTTTTTCCACCTGAAATTGGTTTAGATTCTACTATTCTTACAGTATCGCCTTCTGAACAAATATTTTGTTCATCATGAGCTTTGTAGTTTTTGTTTGTTTCCATAATTTTTTTGTATTTTGGGTGTGGAGCATAAGATGCTACTTTAACAACTACTGTTTTATCCATCTTGTTGCTAACTACAACACCAGTTTTTTCTTTCTTAGGCATTTGTTACCTCTTTTTCTCTTATTACTGTTTTTGCTTGTGCTATCAATTTTTTTGTATTTTGAATCAAAGCTGTGTTTTCTAATTTGTGAGTTGCTTTTTGCAATCTCAAATCAAATAATTGCTTCTTTGAATCAACGATGAAAGATTTTAATTCATCAATTGTTTTTTCACGCATTTCTTGCAATTTCATTTTTTTATCCTTACTTTACTTAAATTTTACTAAATTTACGCATTTTCTTGTTGTTTTTCAACAACTTTTACTTTGATTGGAAGTTTTTGAGCTGCAAGTTCTAATGAATGGATTGCAACATTTCTGTCAAAGTAATCTAATTCAAATAGAATTCTGTTAGGTTTTACAACAGCTACCCAGTATTCTACGTTACCTTTACCTGAACCCATACGAGTTTCAGCTGGTTTTGCTGTGATTGGTTTATCTGGGAATATTTTAATCCAAACGTTACCACCACGTTTAATTTCACGAGTCATTGCACGTCTTGCTGCTTCTATCTGACGGCTTGTAATCCAACCAGGTTCAACGGCTTGAAGAGCATACTTACCAAATTCTAATTGAGTACCTCTTGTTTCAGTGCCTTTCATACGACCCTTCATCATCTTACGATATTTTGTTTTTTTTGGCATTAACATAATTTTTACCTCAATATAATTATTTTATTTATTTACTATTCTGTTTCGATTGCTTTGCTTCTTCTAGGACGTCTGCCAGCAGATTTACCTTCAGAATCATTTGCTTTCTTTTGTGATTTAATGTTTGCATCAGCTTGTTCATTTGGCATCAAGTTACCTTTGAAAATCCAAACTTTAACACCGATTTTACCCATTATAGTATCAGCTTCTGCAAAACCGTAATCAACATCAGCTCTCAATGTTTGAAGAGGAATTCTTCCTTCTTTAGCCCATTCAGAACGAGCGATTTCAGCACCGCCTAAACGACCAGATACCATAACTTTGATACCTTGAGCGCCAGCTCTCATTGTTCTTTGCATAGCTTGTTTCATTGCTCTTCTGAATGCAATACGTTTTTCTAATTGTAATGCGATTGATTCAGAAACTAATTGTGCATCAACATCAATTCTTGCAACTTCTACTACATTAATTACTACAGGTTTGCCAATGTGTTTTGTTACATCTTTTTTCAAGTCTTCAATACCTTGACCACCTCTACCAACTACGATACCAGGTTTTGCTGTAACTACTGTTACTACCAAGCTAGTTGCTTTTCTGTCAATAAGAATTCTTGAAACACCTGCTGTATATAATTTTTTCTTAACGAATTTTCTAATTTTTGCATCTTCTGCAACAAATTGAGCATAATCTTTAACTTTAGCATACCATGTGCTAACCCAAGGTTTGATTATACCTACTCTAAATCCGGTTGGATGTGTTTTTTGTCCCATTATTTCGTTCCTTTATTACTTATTATCACTTACTTTTACTGTTAAATGTGATGTGCGTTTCAATCTTTTGTAGATTCTACCTTGAGCTCTTGGTTTACCGCGTCTGTATGTTTTGCTTTCGTCTGCAAATATTTCAGAAACTTTTAATGCATCAGGAGCTACACCATATTGTTCTTGAGCGTTAGCAACAGCAACTTTCAAGTTTTGTTCTACTACTCTAGCTGCAAAATATGGCATAAAACGCAACAATGCTTGTGCTTCAACAACAGCTTTACCTCTTACTTCGTTGATTACACGACGTAATTTTCTTGCTGTCATTTTTATATCTGTTTGTCTTGCTTTTGCTTCCATTTTTGTATCCTTTACTTTCAATTATGTGTTACTTTTTAGCAACTTTATCACTACCTGCGTGACCTCTGAACAATCTTGTAGGTGCAAATTCACCTAATTTATGTCCAATCATTTGTTCTGTTACATAAACTGGTACGTGAGTTTTACCGTTATGAACTGCTATTGTGTGTCCTAACATATCAGGAACAATCATTGATGCTCTTGACCAAGTCTTTACAACTTTCTTTTCTGAATTTGCATTCATTTTATCAATTTTCTTTTGTAAAGATTCTTCTACGTATGGACCTTTTTTTAATGAACGTGCCATTAATTTATTCTCCTTATTTTAATTAATTCTTGTTATTTTTTTCTAGCTCTTACAATGTATTTATTAGATGCTTTTTTAGAATTTCTAGTTTTAGCACCCAATGCTGGTTTACCCCAAGGTGTTTTAGGGTTTCCACCTGGACCAGTTTTACCTTCACCACCACCGTGAGGGTGATCACAAGGGTTCATTGTAACACCACGAACTGTTGGTCTTATACCCATATATCTTTTTCTACCAGCTTTACCGATAGATAAGTTTTTGAATTCAGCGTTACCAAGGATACCTATTGTAGCTAAACATTCTTTTCTTACCATACGCATTTCGCCTGATGGAAGTTTGATAGTTACATAGTTACCTTCTTTAGCCATTAATTGAGCTGAGCTACCTGCTGTACGAACCAAAATTCCGCCTCTGCCTGGTTCTAATTCAATGTTGTGAACCAACGAACCTAGAGGAATTGATTCTAGAGGTAAAGCGTTACCTGTTTGAATTTGAGCATCTGGACCTGAAACGATAACGTCACCAACATTCAATCCTTCTGGAGTTAAGATATATCTTTTTTCACCATCAGCATAGAATACTAATGAAATTCTTACGTTTCTGTTTGGGTCATATTCAACAGTTTTAACTGTTGCAGGGATACCAAATTTTTCACGTTTGAAATCGATTACACGGTAAGCTTGTTTTACACCGCCACCTTTATGACGGCAAGTGATTCTACCTGTGTTATTTCTACCAGCTGTCTTTTTTAGAGGTCTTAAAAGTGATTTTTCAGGAGTTGAAGTTGTTATTTCTTGATAATCACTTTTTGTCATTCCTCTTTGACCTGGAGAAGTTGGATTAATCTTTCTTATAGCCATTTTCCTATTTTCCTTTCCTTACGCATCCTTGATTTTAAACCTAAAATCTTTTCGCGTTTACTACCTTTACTTCGGCTTAGTGCCTTTTTAAATCTTATGCGCCTGCCAATTCTTCAATTGGATCGCCTTCGATTGTAACGATTGCTTTTTTGCCTGAATCAGTTCTACCAAATTTATAACCCATTCTTTTTGCGTGAGATGGCATATAAACTGTTTGAACTTTTTTAACTTTTCTACCAGGAAAAGCTAATTCAACTGCTTGAGCAATTTCAACTTTTGTTGCAGTTTGTTCAACTTCAAAAGTATATTTTCCTTCTGCTACTGCCATCATTGATTTTTCAGTAATTAAAGGTTTTTTAATGATGTCATATAGCTTTTCTGTATTTGTTCTTTCCATTATTGTAGCCTTTCAGTTATATCGTTTACTGCTGATTCTGTCATTACAACGAAATCTGCTTCTAACAAGTCTTTTACGTTTAAGTTTGTAGGTAATAACATTTTCACTGATGGAATGTTTCTTGCTGCTAATTCTAAATATTGGTTTTCAGCAGCTTTTGTATCAGCGATAATTAAAACTTTTCCTGAAACTTTTAATGAAGCTAATGCTTTTACCATTAATTTTGTTTTTGGTTCTTTAATTTCAGAGAAATCTTTTACTACAACTAATTGTTCGCTTCTAGCTGAAAGAGCTGATTTCAAAGCAACTTTTCTAGCTTTTTGAGGGATAGAGAAAGCATAGCTTCTTGGTTTTGGTCCAAATACTACACCACCACCAGCGAATAATGGTGAACGTAATGAACCAGCTCTTGCTCTACCTGTACCTTTTTGTTTCCAAGGTTTTTTACCACCACCAGAAACTTCTGCTCTTGTTTTAGTACAAGCTGAACCTTGTCTAGCATTGTTTAATTGTCTTCTTAAAGCTAAGTGCATTAAATGTAGGTTTGGCTCAACAGCGAAAACAGCTTCGTTCAAAGCAATTGTTCCTGCTTCCTTACCTGTTGCACTTAATATTTTTTGTTCTTTTGACATTTTCTTTTTCCTTTTCGATTTCCGCTTACCCCTTGCTAAAATAGCTTTATATGGCAAGATCGGTTTTTGTGTTTTTACTTATATTTCGCAAGCCTTTTCACTCTCGGCTCGCTCTTTCTCGCTCGCCTTAAACGAGTTCCAAAGTCTTGCTCTTCGCAAGCCTTTTCACTCTCGGCTCGCTCGAACTAATTCCATTTTGTTCTTGAAGGTTTAATTGTAACCAATCTTCCTTCACATCCAGGAACTGAACCTTTAATCAAGATTAATGAGTTTTCTGCATCAACTTTAACTAAAGATAATTTTGAAATTGTAACTCTTTCGTTACCCATGTTACCAGCCATTCTTTTACCTTTGATAACACGGCTTGGAGTTGTACCTGCACCGATAGAACCTGGTTCTCTGTGGTTTTTAGAACCGTGTCCCATTGGTCCTCTTCCAAAGTTCCATCTTTTAACAGTACCTTGGAAACCTTTACCTATTGATTTGCCTGTAACATCAACTTTTTCTACATTATCAAGAACTGATAATTCAATTTTTTGACCTACAGTATAATCTTGAGGATTTTCTACTCTGAATTCTTGTAAATGTCTTACATTTTCGATATTGTTTTTCTTCAAGTGACCGATTTGAGCTTTTGTTAAATGTTTTTCTTTAGCTGCTACAGTACCTACTTGAATTGCGTTGTAACCATCAGTTTCAACTGTTTTAACTTGAGTAACAACGATTGGGTCAACTTTAATAACTGTTACAGGTATTACTAACCCTTGTTCATCGTAAACTTGAGTCATTCCAAGTTTTTTTCCAATTACACCTAATGTCATGTTTTTTACCTTTCTAGCTTCTTGACAAACATTGACTAATCAATATTTTTAGTGTCAAGTCACATCTTCTTGCGAGCGCTACGTTACATACTTAATTACTTTGCCTTGAGTTCCCATATTGAACTCACGTAGAATCACATTATCTGCATAATGCTTATTCAATTTTCAAAACTGGTTATCGAAATTACAATTTAACTTCAATATCTACACCAGCTGGTAAATCTAATCTACTTAACTCTTCTGTAGTTTGTTGAGTTGGATCGTATATATCAATAATACGTTTATGTGTTCTTAATTCAAAATGTTCACGAGATTTTTTATCAACGTGTGGTGAACGCAAAACGCAATATATACGTCTTCTTGTAGGCAAAGGAATAGGTCCTGCAACTTTAGCATCTGTTCTTTTTGCTGTTTCTACGATTTTGTCTGCTGACACATCAATCAATTTGTGATCGTATGCTTTCAAACAAACTCTGATTCTTGGTCTAGTATTGCTTGCCATTTTTCTTCCTTTGTATTTTCTTGCGGGTTTATATAAAACCCATTTGTACTTGCCAAATAGAGAGCAACACAAGTAATATTGTTACTTTCCGGCTATCTATTTCGACCCCGAGATACACTCGGTACAACAATCCTATGACAAACAAAATTTCAAGTCAATACGTTATTTCAAGTTTTGATTTACAATTATTAATAATATAAAATTTTAATTTTTTTAAAACTAACTTACATATTTATTGACAAAAATTTTCTATAATATTACTCTTGTAATATGAAAAAATTACTAGACTTTTTTAAAAACGAAAATATAGAACAAAAAGTTGCAAATGTACTTTTTGAAAAGAATTTAACCATTTCCACAGCAGAATCATGCACAGGAGGTTTGGTTAGTTCAAAACTTACTGATATTTCAGGTAGTTCATCTTATATAAAAGAAAATTTTGTAACTTATGCAAACGAAGCCAAAATGGAAATTTTAGGTGTAACAGAAGCAACACTAAATACTTATGGAGCAGTTTCCGAACAATGCGCAAAAGAAATGGCAGAAGGCTTGTTTAACAAAACTGGTTGTGACATAACACTTTGCACAACAGGAATTGCAGGTCCAACTGGAGCAGAAAAAGGGAAACCAGTAGGTACAATGTTTGTTGCAGCAAAAAACAAATATGCAACCGAAATAAAACGCATACAACTTTCGCCAAAATATTCAAGAAAAAAAATGAAAGAAGTTTTTTCACAAAAAGCATTAGAATTTGTTTTAGATTTTATAAATAATAATTAACAACAAAATACAACTTGATAACCCCATATAATCAACGATATTTTACATTAACTAATATATTTATTGAAAAATAAAACTATTTATTGTATGTTTTTGTAAAAAAAACTTAAAAAATAGTCAAAAAGACATGATTATTAGTTTTTAACAATATAACGTGTGTAAAGATAGGAGTATCCATTATGATGATACAAGGTATAGGTGCTTTAACAAATACAACAAGCCCAACTACTGAAAATAAACCACAACCCCAAAAACCTGCTTTTGAAGGTTTGGGAGTAAATAAAACAGGAAAAACAATGAAAGCGTTGGCAGCAGCAGCAATTCTTGGAATGGCAGCCGTTGGAATGTCAAGTTGCAAACAACCAACAGACCCGACAATTTATGAAATTCCTGAAGAAAAAGAAGAAACAACTCCTGTAGTTGATGATGAAGATACAACAAC
The DNA here is from genome assembly GCA_045616505.1 of Candidatus Gastranaerophilaceae bacterium. Lineage (GTDB taxonomy): Bacteria > Cyanobacteriota > Vampirovibrionia > Gastranaerophilales > Gastranaerophilaceae > JAKSUT01. Next base: position 17,855 of record JAZLGV010000064.1, read on the forward strand.
TACAACAGACGATGAAGAAACTAAACCAGTAGTTGGTGACGATGATACAAAAACAACAACAGGCGACGAAGAAACTAAACCTGTAGTTGGTGACGATGATACAAAACCAACAACAGGCGATGAAGAAACTAAACCTGTAGTTGGTGACGATGATACAAAACCAACAACAGGCGACGAAGAAACTAAACCTGTAGTTGATGATGATGATACAAAACCAACAACAGGCGACGAAGAAACTAAACCTGTAGTTGATGACGATGATACAAAACCAACAACAGGCGATGAAGAAACTAAACCTGTAGTTGATGACGATGATACAAAACCAACAACAGGCGACGAAGAAACTAAACCTGTAGTTGATGATGGAGATACAGATCCTATAGACGATGAGGAAACTAAACCTATAGACGAAGATCCGACTATAGAAAATCCTATCGTAGAAGATCCGACTATAGAAACTCCTACAGTCAATATTGCAAACGCACCAATCGTAAATGCGATTAGAGAATTAGGTTTCGGCATTGATATAGTAGATGTAGCACCTGTTGAAGGTCTTTACACTCCTGAAACGGGTGA
>JAZLGV010000065.1:0-12480 GCA_045616505.1 Candidatus Gastranaerophilaceae bacterium
TACCATTGCTTGAGCGTAACCCGTGCATCTGTCACCCCATTGTTTTTGAACACCAATACCGTATTGCAAGTAAGGTCTCATTGACATTTCAGGCAAAGCTATATCTTGTGCGTAGAATTTTGATTTATCCATTATGTTAAATACTGCACCAATTACTGCATAAGGTTGCCATCCGTTTTTAAGATTCAAGATATATTTTAATTGTGGTTGGATAACAACTGCATGTAGTGGGTCTGATGTTATATCTACCCCTGCAGCGTTTGTATAATCAAAAGTATTCACAAATGAATATCCAATCATCAAACTAGGTTGTAAGATGTGTAATCCGTTTTTAAATTCAAAGTTATATCCAGCTTTAACGGCTGCACCTGCGTTTAACAATGTTGAATTTTCCATACCAAACATTGTGTTTGCACTAGAAACCCCACCACCAACTGCAAGGTTGATTGCTGTGAAGAAGTTACCTTTGAAGAAGTTTGCACTTGCGCCAACAGAACCACCGTTGTAGTTCATATTAACACCTTCAAATGTTTGGTAAGCGCCGTTGTATCCTGCGTATAATGAATAAATAGCGTCCCAACCGTGACGTAGTGAGTAAACTTCACTATCACCGCCGAAATATGAACCATAAGTGATAGCATCAACGTCAGGTCCATTATCTAGTTTTACGTTTTCAAATGATGTATAAGGTGAAACCCAAGCAGATTTAGATGCGCCTGCTGTGTAAACTGGTGTTTCATCAGCTAAAGCATATTTGTTTCTATCAATATATGCTTTTCTAACGCTACTTGGCATATTCATCATATTATCAATAGTTTTAAAACCTTGATTGAAGTTTTCCATCATTGTTGCATAGCCAGAAATTTGTGCTGCAACTGGTGATGGCAAGATTGCAGGGTTATAGATATCAAAACTATTATTTGATGAACCACCTACACCTGTTCCAAATCTTGTGAATAAGAATTTACCTGTTGCATTGTTATAAGCAACGTCATATTTATATATTGGTGAGTATGCTATCTTTTGACTACCAGTATAATCAACTAGCCCTTTCAAGCTTGCATTATCTGTAAATAATATTTCAGTTTCATTTTTTGTGGAATCTGAAAGTAAATTGATACCTGCGATATGTAATGTGCCACCATAAGCATTTATATTTTCAGGATTTAAAGTATCCATAGTTTCTGTTGCTAAATCTGCATCTACATATAAATTAGAATCGGCACTTAATGTTAAATCTAACAACGCAATACTAGATGTAGCATTGTTTCTCATATCTAATGTACCACCATTAAAATTAACTGAATTTGGGTTTGCGGTATTACCTAAATAAGAATCATTTGTATAGTGAAGAGTTCCGCCATTTAAATTCCAAACAACGTTTGCATCAAGATTGTTTCTTGTTGTGTTTGCATTATTATTCATTGTTAGGTTATTTATAGATCGATTTAACGAAATATTGCCACTTTTTAGGTTTATAGTATCGTGGGAATCTGATGTGATTTCTTGATCTATAGTTATTGTTTTATCTGCCGGTGCTTCTATATCTAATGTGCCGCCTTTTAAATTTGTCGTTCCAGAACCTGAAAGATTTGTTTTTAAAACTGTACTACCAGACGTTGCTGCAGAACCAGTATAGTTTATGTTTAATGTGCCGTTGTTAACAATGGCATTTTGTTCTAAAGTTACATTATTATCGGTAGTATCAATATTTAATGTGCCACCTTTTATATTTGTTGTTCCTGTACCTGAAAGATTTGATTTTAAAATTGTACTACCAGATGTTGCTGCAGAACCAGTATAGTTTATGTTTAATGCACTATCGTTAACAATAGAATTTTGTTCTAAAGTTACGTCATTATTGCTAGTATCAATATTTAATGTACCACCTTTTATATTTGTTGTTCCAGAGCCTCCAAGTCCAGTACCTAAAAGTACGCTACCTGATGTTGAATTTGCTCCATCATAATTCATATTTATTGTGCCGTTATTATAGATTGTATCATATTCAGCACCTGAAACTAATTTTGTTGTAGGTGCAATAAATGATATTTTATGACCTGCACCTGTGTTAAAATTAAGAGTTTTTCCAGCACTCGATGTAGCATTATAAATCGCGCCACCTTGTTGTTTTGTTTTGTCAGAACCGTCTCCAGATATTACGTAGTTTCCAGTAAATAACATATCCTTACTTGTGGCGTTCAAGGTCATTGAAGCATCATTATAAATTGCACCACCTTGTGCCATTGAAGAAATATTAGTTGCTATAGCATAATTTCCAATAAAATCACCTGAAGCGTTTACGTTACTTACAACGGCTATATCACTAAAGATAGCCCCACCTTGTGCATAGTTGTTGCTGCTTCCATCTGTTTTAACATAATTACTAATGAAATTACCATTTATATTAGAGATGACGCCAGCATTATTACGAATTGCTCCACCTAAAGCATTGTAATTAGACGAAGTATAGGCATAGTTTCCAATAAAATTACCTATTATACTATTTATATTTCTTTTATTGTTAATCGCTCCTCCAAAAGTGACACTATTTGTTGATATTAGATGATTACCAATAAAATCTGCTATAATTTCTTCAATTCCATCATTGCTACTAGAATTAATAGCTCCACCTTCATTTGTTGATGAATTGTTTATAAAATTATTATTTATTGTATCTACATGCCCTGATGAATGAGAAATTGCACCGCCACCGGAACTTTCAGTATTAGAGCAATTATAATAAATTTTTCTTGCATCTGAATTGTTTTTTATATCTATCAATTCAGTAACCCTTGTGTTAGTAGTTGTTCCACCATTATTTTGTATGCCATAAGTTTTTTCCCCTACATCGGGTAGATTAACTGTTACACTACCTAAATCACCTGTTGTATTAGTTTTGTCAAAGTAATAATTTTTGCCTAATACTGCACTATCAGGTTGAATATAAGTATCTTCCGTTGTTGCGTTTGCTATATTTGATAAGTCAAATCCTAATATTGTACAAACCAAAGCAAATGTTAAAACTGCCATTTTTCTTAGTTTCTTTGGCTTGGTAATATTTTTTCCTTCCATCTCTATTCCCTTATACTGATTCAATTAATTAAATTACACGATTTTATAATGTGTTTAATATATCATAATTGGGCATTTTATTCTATTGTATTACATCTTTTTAATACTTTTAGAGGGGATTTTTTAATTTTTATTATATTATCAGAGTGTTAAAAGGTTTTTTATTTTTCTGCAACGCCTACTTCATATCCTGATTTTGCATAAATCAGTGGTAGCAGTTTGTCAATTTGTAATTTGTTCGCAAATGGGATTTTGGTCAAAACTGCAAGGCTGATTAAATCATCTACATGCACAAATGTATCTGAAATTTTGAAATTACGTTTTGTCTTATCTTCTTCTTTTTTATTCTTATCAAACGTCATTTGATATATTTTGTTTGATGTTTTATTTGCAATAAACATACCGCCTGCAACGGATGAAAAAATTAGACCAGCTTTCAAAGGAATTGATTTTTCTTTTCCTGCTTTTTTCATCAATAAAGTTCCAAGCGCAACAAGAGTTGTTGGAGTCATATTGTTTAAAAATTCAAATATGCCTTCTTTATATTTAGCTTCTTTTTCTTGTTTTGTATTAGAATTTTTTAAACCCGCAAACAAACCTCCTACTATACCACCAGTTGTTGTGGCAAAAATTTGTCCAAAATTTTCAATCTCCAATAATTTCCATATTGATTTAAATTTATCAGCTACAGGTTTATTCTTTTTAAAACTATTTATTATTTCACTTACATTTCCCTTCTTTAGCATATTTATTGCAATGACAGGTGAAACTGCACCAATAAACGCACTTGCTGCTACATTAACTCTTTTTTTAGGTTGATGATTGTGCAAAGTTTCTTGGTTTTGGCTAAATGCTATATTGGGATATGTAATTTTATTTATTAACATTTAATATAATTTTTAAGTCTAGTTAATATACGGTTTCAAGTAATATAAAACCTCTCTACTACAAATGTAAGATAATCCTAACAAATTGTCAAGGGATTTTGCGTAGGACTTAAAAATAAGTTATATTAGGGAAATGTTTATAAAAGCGTTAAGGTTTTGCTTTTGACATATCATATAAAACTAAACGAGATGAATTTTTAATAAAGTTTTCTTTTGGATATTCTAAAAGTTTTGAACTATCCCAAGGGTTTACAACATATACAGCATCTTCTGTAACTTTCTTTATACTGTATAAATGGTCTTTTACGATATTATCACCTACAGGATTTTTGAAATCACACATTAATGCGTAATTATCAGCAGCTTCAAATTTCTTATCTAAAATTTCCATTTTTTTACCAGTTTCAGAAGAAAGAGCTTGAGCATCGTATTTCAAACCAGTTAAATAAAAAATGGCATCACGAGCGTCGCCACCGTCTAGTGGATTACTTTTGTTAATTTGTCTATCAGCAAAAGGAGTTTTTAGGTAATTATCCATATCCTCTCTTTTTAATTTTTCCATCTGTTCTTTTTTTTCTATCTTATAGTCTGCAACTGCCATTTCTATAAGGTTCATATCTATATCGCCCTCTGATATTGTTAGAGCTTTATTTGATGATGAGTAAGCGTAGCTTGCTATATGTTCAGGTGTATATGTATATTCTTTATTTACACCTTTTAATTTTACAGTAAATGAGCCGTCATCGTTTTGATGAATAGCATTTTTTATTATTTCTTGTCCTTTTTCTGTTGAATTCAAAGAATTTACAGCCGATAAAAGCCAACAATCACCTACTGTTCCTTGTTTTGTAGTGGCTATTTTTCCGTCAGAATCAAATTTGAGGTCTTGTTTTTCATACAACTTTTTGTCATCAACAGAAACCGTTTTTGCAACTTGTCCTGATGTTTCAGTTTTAGAAAATTTAATTTCTTTTCCGAATAAATTTAAATTGTAGGTTTTTTCTTCTTTGTCAAATTCTTCATTTGGAGCATCTGTTTTGGTTGAACGTACTTGTCCATTCTTGTCTTTTATAATTTCTGTTTTTGTTTGTGAGTTGTAATCATATAAAACTTCTTTTGTTGTATTTTTTTTATCTCCTTTTCCTGTTTCTCTCTTTTTGGTTATATGTCCTGTTTTGTCTTTGTATATTACTGTTTTGTCACCGTTTGCGAAGTTGAAAATTTCACTATTGTTGCTTCCTCTTTGGTATGAGGCATCAGTTGCACTAAGTGCATTTTCATAGATTATTCGCAAATCGTTTTGTGTAAATCCATTGTATTGTCCTTCAAAAGGAGAATCTTTTTGGTGAAATTCGTTTTTGTTTACAACTGCATTTATTTGTTTAACTTCTTCTTCTGTTACAGTTCCGTCTTTATCAGAATCTGCAAGGTTAAAAAGAAAATCGACACCGCCGTAGTTTTTTATAATTTCTTTTTCAGAAAATACCGTATCTCCATCTGGTAAAGATTTGTATTTTTCTAATATTTCGTCTTTTGTTCCAGAAAAGACGCTGTAATTAACTGCGCCACCTTTAGGAAAATCTTTATATTCAGCATTGTTATATGCGTCAGAAAATTCGGATACAACCATTTTTTGCATATCCGGATTTTTTGCAAACCATTCTCTTGTGTATTTTTTTATTTCGTCTACCATTGCACACTTCTGTAATTGTATTATACGGTTATTTATCGTCAATAAAGGAAAATAACTTTAAATAAAAAATATAAATGGTAAAAAATATTTACATAAAAATAAAGAATGTCGGTTTCATTTTTGACCCCGACATTCTTTTTATAAATTTATTTGATATTTTACTAAATTTCTTCTGAATCAATTTCGTTTTGAGGTTTTGCAAACCAGTCTCTGTTGATTTTTCCAACATTGTATTCTCTGCAATATTTAATCAAATCAGTTTTAAGTTCTTTTGCCATAATAAACATTGCAAGACAAACAGGAACTGCCATTCCAAGCATCATTGCATCTGTTAGGTTGATGATTGATTCTATTTTCATAATTGCACCGATAACGATAACAACGCAGAATACTAATTGATAAAATAATGTTCTTTTCTTACCTTCGCCCACGATGTAGTTCCAAGCTTTTTGTCCGTAATAAGCCCAAGCGATAAGTGTTGTAAGTGCAAATAAAATAGCAATTACTGATAGCAAATATGGAAACCAAGGGAATACTGATTCAAATGCAGAAGAAGTAAGTTCAATTCCTGAAACTCCGTCTGTATAGTTTTCATACACACCTGAAACAATAATAATTCCTGCTGTCAAAACACAAACTGAACCTGTCAAAAATGGTTCAATTAATGAGATAAAACCTTGTTCAAAAGGGCTATCAACTTGTGCAGTTGCATAAGCGATTGGAGCAGAACCTGTACCAGCTTCGTTTGTTTGAACTGAACGACGCATACCAATCATAATGATACCGATAATTCCACCTGCAACAGAAGATGGGAAAAATGCTTCTTTAAGTGATATATATAGAGCGTGCGGAATATTTTGCCAGTTTACAATGATAATCAAAACAGCTGCTGCTAAATATAAATAAACCATAAACGGTACGGCTTTCATTGCAACGCTAGTTATGGTTTTGATACCGCCAATGATGATTAAACCCATAAGAATTGCACAAACAAGTCCGATTAGCCATCTGTAATCAGCAAGGCAACCTGTGTTTCCGCCTGCGATATTAACAATTTGTTGTGTAGTTTGGTTGATTTGAACCATATTTCCCCCAGTGAAAGCTCCACCAATACATAGGTAAGCAAAAACTACGGCTAAAGGCTGTCCTAACCAACGCATTTTTCTTCTTGTAAGACCATGAGCGATAAAGTGCATAGGTCCACCAGAGATTGAGCCATCTAAATTGAATTTTCTATATTTTAGAGATAATGTTACCTCTGCAAATTTCAATGCCATACCAATAATTGCACCGAATAAAATCCAAAATGCAGCTCCAGGTCCACCTATAGAGATTGAAATTGCAACCCCTGCAATAGTTCCAAGACCTACTGTTCCTGAAAGAGCTGTCATTAATGCTCCAAGAGGAGAAATTTCTCCGCCTGCTTCGTCTTTTTTAGGCTTTTTAAGACATTCAATAGAATGTTTTACACCCCAAAAACAAATTCCTCGAAGGTATAGAGTGAAAAATACACCTGCAACAAGTAACCATAAAATGATTATTGGAACTTCTGCTCCAAGTATATTTATTGGGAAAAACATAACTGACGCAACTTTGTCTGAAACAGGCGTTACATATTTATCTATAATAGAATTTATGTCGCATGCTTGACTTTGTTGTGCTGTAAAAAATAATGTTAGTAATGAAATTAAAATCTTTTTCATTTGTTTTTCCTCTCAATCTTGCAATAGAAATCGTAGCAAAAACAAATTACTTCATCAATAATTTTATTTAAACTCTATACATTATTTAATACCGTGTTTTGTCATATATGTTTCAATGTCAAAAGGAAAACAAAAAACAAAACTTACAATGGCATCAAGTTTTTTTTCAAGTTTATCTTGCAAATAAGGGTTTGCAGGGTCTGAAGTTGCTACTGTAATAGCTTTCCCAAATTTGAATAGAGGCAAGCAGCTATTTTCTCTAATAAATTGAGAACCTAGCATATCAACATATTCTTCTTTTACGATAGAAGTAGATGGATCAACATAAGCGATGTTGTAGTAACTTCCCCATACTTCACCAAGTTTTTTTCTGTCTATGCCTTCTTCATCAATAAGTTGTTGTGCAACTTCAAATGGTGTTTCAAGAGTTTCAAAGTAATCTCTAACAATTGCTTCTTCAACATCAACTTTTTTGCTTAAAAATTCTACAAATTTAAAATCTATTTTTTCCATGTCTTGCCTTTTTAACTATCCTTTATGTGCCATGAAGTCTTTCCAATAAGAATTAATATTGTTTAAAAGTTCTTCTGGTTCTGTATCTTTTCTTATGAAATAATTATAACCCATATCAAGCAATTCTGCTTTTATAACAGATGCTGTTGATATAGTAAGGATTATAACACAAACATCCCTAAATGTTTTTCCGTATTCTCTTAAAAACTCATTACCTTTTAAATTTGGCATATTAATGTCAAGGATAAGTATATTAGCATTTGCATCTTTTAGTGTTTCAAAAAGGTTTTCTCCATTGCTAACTTCTGCTACGATTTCGTGTCCAGCGTGTTCTAACAAGCCTTTCAGGTAAAATCTAACAAATTCTTCATCATCAGCTATAACTATTTTTGCCATTTTATTCCTCTTTTGTGTTTTAACTTTTACTATATAGTACCATTCAGCTTGTTTTTTCAAGCCTCATCGTTCTTTTCTTTTTCTAAAAAAATCAAAGATGCGCGAAAACAAAAACATCTATTTTATAATATACCCAATTTTAGGCTTTTTTTAACCTTCTTCTTTTTCAATTAACTCAATTATATGTGAAACCTTTTGGGTTAAAAGGTCTGAATCAAGTTGAGAAGGGGCTTCTTTAACTTTGTTTAAATAAAGTTCGCAGTCTGTTGCGTTTCCAGAAATTTCTTTTAATCCGTACATTCCACCAGTACCACTAATTTTGTGTACGATAGCTTTGATTTCAAGAGCCTTATCAAGGTCGATTGTTGCAGATATCTTTTCTTTTAAATTAGGTGCATCTTCTGCTTTTAGTTTTTTTAAGTATGCTACTTTTAGCATTTTCATTGTATCTTCAAGATTAGCCATTAGTTCTGTCCCATATTTCCTTTATGTTTGTATATAACTGAATAGGGTCAAATGGTTTTGTAAGTACATCTACAACACCAAGACTCTTTAACTCTTCAAGTTCGTGAACTTGAGCTTTGGCAGTCATGAATATTACAGGAATATCTTTTGTTGCTGGATTTTCTCTTAGTTTTTTAAGAGCTGTTGGTCCATCCATTTCTGGCATCATGACGTCAAGCATAATTAAGTCAGGCATAAAGTCTTCAACTTTGTCTAACAAATCTTTGCCGTTTTCTGCAAATGCAATTTGGCATGGAGATGTGGCTTCAATTGCGACCTGAACAATCATACGAATATCAGGTTCGTCTTCAGCATACATAATTTTGTTTAGTTCTTTCATTTTACGTCTCTTTTTTCACCTTTTTTATCTTATCTACAAAATTTGTTACAGAAACATCTGTTTTCAACAATACGTTTGAAATAGAGTCTCTTAATGACTCTGGAAAATCTGAACCTGTAAACACAACTGTTTTTGCATTAGGTTGGAATTCTTTTGTAGCCTTAAATAGTTGTTCGCAAGTTCCGTCTGATAATGTATAATCCAGAATTATAATGTCGTATTTACTTGTTTTTAGTTTTTCCATTGCATTTGCATTTGAAGCGGAAATATCTACAATGGCTTCTTCTTGAAGCATTGATTTTACTAATGCAGTTAATTCATAGTCATCTTCTGCGTATAAAATTTTTAGTTTGCCTTTGTTTTTTTCTATTGCGACAGCTTGTAAAATGTCTTGTAATTCCATTTTGTTTAATGTTTTTTCTATCCAAACAACATCTTTGTACTTAGATGTAACTTCTTTGTCTTCTTTTTTGATAGAAACAATTAAAACAGGCATATTTTTGTATTTTTGTGTATTTTTAAGTTTTTCTAAAAGATGCAAACCATTGCCATCAGGAAGAATAATATCAAATGAACAAAGACCATATTTATTGTCTTCTTCAAATAGCTTTCTTTCAGCTTCTTGTATTGTTTTTGCAATTGTGATGTTGTAGTCAAGTTCTTTTAGTGCTTGAGATAAAACTGCTGATACAGTGTCATTATCTTCTAGGACAAGAATGTTTCTACTTCCCTCAAATGGTTTAACAATTGGAAATTCTACATAAAAAGTAGTTGTTTCACCAACAGTTGAACGGTAATCAATGTGTCCGTCCATGTGTTCTGTTAAGAATTTACACAAGTTCAAACCTAAACCAGTACCTTTTTTCTTTTTGTTGATAGAGTTTGCAACTTGATAGAAACTATCGAAAACTTTTTTACCAATATCTTCAGGAATACCTTCACCTTGGTTTGTGATAGATATTCTTGCATTATTACCTACTGTTTCTGCATCAATAATGATATCTGTGTTGCTTGTTGCGTGTTTTGCCGCATTTGAAAGTAGATTTGTCAAAATTTGATTAAATCTTCCACTATCAACATTGATTTTTACATCGAAAATCTTGTTTCCTGCTTTAATTTTTACGTTATTTTGACCTGCATAATTTTCATTTAACTTGATAGCGTCATCAACAAGTGTTTGCACATCGTATTCTTTGAATTGGAAATCCATTTTTCCAGCTTTGATTTTTTCAATATCCAACATATCGTTGATAATAGTGTTTAATCTTGTGATGTTGCTTGTTGCGATATTTAATAGGTTTTGAGCATTGTCAGGTATATCGCATAACATTCCACTTGAAAGCAAACCAATTGCACCTTTTATTGATGTTAAAGGTGTTCTTAATTCGTGTGAAACAATAGAAATGAAGTTGTTTTTTAATATTTCAAGTTCTTTTTCTTTTGAAATATCTCTTATAATCATTATGTATTTTTCACTGTTATCAATTGTACATTTGCTGCAATTGATGTTGATTACAATGTTTTTTCCACTTCTGTGCAAAGCCAAATATTCTTGTTTTGGTGCAACTCTAAGAGGTTTTAAGTTAAATCTTACAAGGAAATCTTGGAATGGTTTTCCGAGATATGTTGATTTATCGTATCCAAGAATTTCTGTACCCATTTTGTTTACGTATTCAATTCTTTTCTTGTTATCTGTAACAAAAACGGCATCGCTTATGTTTTCAATAACTGTTTCAATATATTTGTTTTGGTTGTTTATTGCATCAATGTTATGTACAAAACAACTTTGAGATACGTCTTTGCCTTGACAAATAGCGATAGCTAAATCTGTACAAGTTTTGTATCCGCAACTAGAACAGTTGATATTTCTTGTTTCTTTTGTGAGTTTTCCAACGCTTTCAAAAGCTTTTTCAATATCTTTTGAATCAGGAATTTCTGTCTTAAATTCGGCACTTAAATCTTCGTATTTAACTGAAAAATCTTTTTCGTTAAGTTTTTCGTCAAAATATTTTAGTGTTTCTTCAAGTGTCGCTTCTCTTATATCTTCAACAACTTCTTCCTTTGGAGGGGTTTTAAAATTGTTGTAATCATTTTGTCTTGTATGTATGTTGTTACAATATCCTTTACAACTTACGATGTTATAAAGGTCATATTTATTTTTGTTTTCATAGTCTTTTGTTAAAATTTTTATATAATCAAAAATATGTACTTTATCTTTGATTTGTTTGATTTTGTAATCAGGGAAATATTCTGTAATATTTTCAATTAAAGTTCTTGTGTTGTTGAAATGTTTTCCGTTTTCAGTTTCAATTTCATCAAATTCACGTTCCTCATAGTCATTTATGCTAATATTGTTTTCTTTTAGGTATTCATAAAGTTTTTGAACGGTTATGTTGTAATCAATTGAATCATCTCTTTTAAAGTGTTTTGTGTTAGCAATACAATGAGATAAAACTGCAATTTTATAATCTTTTTTGTCAGTGTATTTTTTAAGATAAATAGCACTGCAACTGATTGGGCCGTTAACAGGCACAAGATGTGGAATTAGACTACTGTGATATCTTTGTATTAAATTAACGATATTTCCGCAAGTATGTGAAATGAAAAACTTATCTCTACCTTGTTTCTTTAAAAAGTTTATATATTTCCAAGATGCGATATTTGTACCGAATGATGCATCATAAATGTATTTGATTCCGAGAGAATCTAAGAAACCTAAAACTTTTTTATAATTTTTAAATTTTTGAGTAAGACTTTCAGGTGTTACTAAAAAGATTATATCTTTTTGAGTTTTTATGTCTTCTAAGAATTGCGTAAAATCGTCCTGATATTTTCTTACTTTGTTGTGACAAACAGTAATACATTTTCCACAACCGATACAACGTGTTGGGTCAATGTAAACTTTTCTTTTTCCATCTTCTAATTTTACATAGTTTGCAAATTCAACTGGACAATTTTTAATACAATTGTTGCAAGCTGTACATTTATCAATATCTGATATTATAAATTTATTCATGTATATCTCTTAAAACCAAAACATATAATTTACTTATTTTATATTGACACATTTTTCAAATAAAAACAATAGTTTTTTAAAAAATAATAAAAAAGTATGAGAAAAAATAAGTATTTTAAAGTTGAAAAAACTTGTAGATATTGTATAATAGGTAATGTGAACTTTGAAAATATTAATAAATATGGGGACGCACTGGTTTTGACAGGATGTTCGGTTGAAATAGGTTGCGAGTCCGAGCGCTGTTCTCGGTTATCAACGAGCAAAAAAATAAGTGCTACAAATAACGTAGTTGACGCTAGAAGCGCATTCGCTAGATGCGAAGCTCTTGCTGCTTAATTTTAAGTAGTCGTCCT
>JAZLGV010000066.1:0-27837 GCA_045616505.1 Candidatus Gastranaerophilaceae bacterium
AATTGAAAAAAGTTTCTTCGGCAAAACGAAAAAAGGCGAACGCACACAACTTTATACAATAACTAATAAAAATGGTGCAAAAGTTTCTTTATCAACATTTGGTGCAACGATAACTTCAATAAAAGTTCCTGATAAAAACGGAAAAATGGTAGATGTTTTGCAAGGGTATGATTCCGTAGAAGGTTATGACGGTACTCCTGTTGGTCATTCCGGAGGAACAATCGGACCTTGTGCAAATAAAATTGCAGATGGTAAATTTTCTATTGCTGGAAAAGAGTATCAATTAGAATGTAATAAAGACAAGGGAAAAAGTCATTGTCACGGAGCTGGTGCTGGATTCGATATAATAAACTGGGATTCAGAAATAGTTGAAAACGGTATAAAATTTACTTATACAAAACCAGATATGGAGGGTGGATATCCTGGAAATGTCAAAACTTCAGTAACTTATACTTTTGATAATAACAACAAGTTGAATGTAAAATACGAAGCAACAACAGATAAAGATACTGTGTTAAATTTAACAAATCATGCATATTTCAACCTTGATGGTGCTGAAAATGCAGAAGAAAATAGTGTATTAGACCATAAAGTTCAACTTCCAAATTCTACAAAATATACTCAAAATAATGAAATAGCAATTCCAACTGGAGAAATAAAATCAGTAAAAGGTACTCCTTTTGATTTTTCAGAAATGCAAAGAGTTGGTGATAGAATTTCTGAAGATTTTGATCAACTAAAAATCGGTGCAGGTTATGACCAAAACTATTGTATTGACGGTTACAATGGTAAAGATTTAATAAAAGCGGCAACTGTTGTTTCTGATAAAACAGGTATAAAAATGGATGTTTCGACAAATTTACCTGGTTTTCAATTCTATACAAGTAACCACTTAGGAAAACCAACTCAGCCTTTGGGTAAAGACGGAAAACGTTATGAAAAACGTTCAGGTTTGTGTGTAGAACCTCAATTCTATCCAAATGCAATAAATACATTTGATGAAAAACCAATTTTAAAAGTAGGACAAAAATACGATAGAACTATTGTATATGAATTTGGCATAGATAAATAATAAATAGTTTACTTTAAAAGTTTATGCTAATATTTTAATATGGATATATTAAAATATAAAAATGCGAATTGGAGCCTTTCTGGTATTGTGAAAAATCAAGCAACAATATTTAGTTTGTTGCAGAATTTGCAAAACTGTAATATAAGAGTAGATAATCTTTCTGTGTACGGTTCTGTTTTGCCTACTGCATGGAGTAAAAACGTATTTATTTTAAATGATATTCCGTTAGAGAAATATAAATTATCGATTTTTAATTTATTGTATCAATATATCTCGTTAGATATTTGTCCGATTTTAAAATTTGATGATTACAAAATTGATAAAAAAGATTTTTCTGATTCGATTTGCAATGATTTGTTAAATTTTGCAGGTACGCATAATTCAAAGGTGATAATATCAAATGATGATTTACTTGATTATGTGAAATCAAAATATCCAAGATTGAAGTGTATTGCTTCTGAAAAAAAATCAATCATTGAAGGTGATAAAATAAACTGTTTATCATATTATGACAAATTATTAGAAAAGTATGACGAAGTTATTTTAAGTCCAAATTATGTTATAAATGCTGATTTGAAAGAATTAAAAGGATATGAAAAAGTTTCTAGCTTTCATGTCGTAGTGGATAATAATTGTATAAAAAATTGTTCAAATTTGAAAAATTTTGATAAGTGTAATTTTGATTTTGAGAAAAATTGTGTAAAAAATAATTCTCAAATTTGTTTTGCTAATTGTTCAAAAAGAAATAAAAAATTATCTTCTCTTTTAGGTAAAACTCTTTTGTTGAGTGATGAAAAAATAAGAGAGTTGCTCGATTTGGGTATAAACAATTTTATGTTGCAAGATAAAATTGCAAATCCAATTATTTTTGAAGAGAAATTATTTAGTTATGTATTTGAACCAGTAGGTTATTCTCAATATTTTAGATGTTTAGTAACGAAAAAGTGTGAGTGTGAAAATGAAAGAAATGGAAAATGTAATCAAATATAAAAACGCAGATTGGACATTGCCATTATTGTTTTCGTACGATGCTTATATAATTGCAATGTCAAAATTAGCGAAAGAGTTAAAAATAAAAAATCCGATATCTTTTGCTTATGGAATGATACCGTCAAAATGGACAGGTGGTAGAATTTCAAAATTTAGAACACAAGATAAAAAAGCTATAGAAAAGCATTTAAAAAGAATTATTGAAGCAGGAATTACTCCACTTTTTACTTTTTCTAAATATTTTATAGAGAAAGACGATTTGAATGATGAATTTTCAAATTGGTTACTAGATTTTGGATATGAACATAATTGTCAATTTATTATTTCAAGTGATTTATTGTACAATCATATAAAAAATAAATATCCAAATGCGAAATGTATTGCATCGGTTTTAAAATTTGTATTTGAGTTAGAAAATGTTTTAAAAATCGGCGAAACTGAATATTATAACAGTTTAATGGATAAATATGAAAGAATAGTTTTTCGCCCAGAGTATAGTCGAAAAAAATTGCTAAAACATTTGAATGAAATAAAAGATTTGTCAAAAGTAGAAGTTTTAATAAATCAAGTTTGTATTAATAATTGCCAAGAAGCAATTAAAGAACATACTTCAATTCCAGTATCTGATTATGAAAGAACTAAGGCTCCTTTACTTTTTTGTCCGTTTGAATCATATCGTAATAAGTACGGTTTAGAAAAAGCCTTTTTAGTAGGCAATTGTTATGAAAAATCCGAAGTAGATGCGATGGTTGAAAATGGAATTACTCATTTGAAATTGCAAGGAAGAAATTATCATAAAGAATCAATTTTTGGCGTAATAGGCGGGCATGTTTTTGAGTCAGTTGGAAATTATTCAGAAATTTCTTCATATTTATTAGATATAATAAATAATGATAAAAAAATATTAAAAGATTTAATTATTACCCCACGAAATGATTAATTGGTGTATAATAATAAAAAAGAAAAAATTGTTGAATAGGGAGGCCGAAATGTTTTATTTGTATCTCAAAGATGAAAAAATGATGTCAAAAAATTTGGTTGGCGAATATAAAGAAGTTGATGATGCTTTTGATAAAATTGATGCTTTGTTAGAAAAAGATGAAAATACAAAGTATGTTTTGGAAGAATCTACTGGTGGTTTTAACAGTTATGGTGAGATGTTAACCATGGTAGTTACTGAAAATTAATAAATTTTTTAAATATAAAGTTTTGTAAAAAAAGTGTAAATTTTACACAAACGTAAGCAAAAAAAAATCTTGACATGTTTTGTGTAGATGTGTGTAAAGTAATAGTTCAAGAGGAATATAAATTAAATGAACGTAAATAGTATCAATACAACCCCATATTTTAAAGCCCCAATGCAAAACAAAAATAATAATAATCCGAATTTCGGACATAAAATTATTATGGATATAGGTGCAAGTAATCCAAAAGGTTCAATGAAACTTTTGGCACTAAAAGACAATGGCGAAGAATTGTTTAAAATAAAAGGCTTTGTAAACAATACAGTTAAAGGTTTTAATGGAAATGAAGACTTTTTAAATAAAATTATGGGTATTGTAAAAGATGCTCAAACAAAAATTTTAGATGGTGTTGCAAAAAAAGATTTCAAATTAAAAGGTAAAGATAAATTATTGTCAGGTTTAGCAATTTTCGTTCCTGGTACAACTTGTGCAATCGGTGGAATGGAAAGAATTGCGTTTATTCCAAATTTACGTGACAGACAAAATAATTCATTAGATAATATTGAATTTGATAAATTCAAAAAAGATATTATAAACGGTAAAAAAGATCCAAACGGTGTTAAAGCTACAAAAGATTTCAAATTATGTGTAACTAAAGACTTGGGCGGTTGTGGTCTTGCTCTTGCAAGATTGTTGGCTGAAAAAGGTGATTTGAATGAAGGTGATTACATCATGGGTGTAATGACTGGTGGCGGTTTTGGTAGCGTTGATATCAAAGTTAAAGATTCAAAAGTTGAATTTGAAACTTCTGAAAGTAGTAGTTATTTAACAGGAAACTTTGAAGCTTATAATTTTATCGCAAAAGAATTGAAACAAGTTGCAAATAGTGATGATCCAAAAACTGAACTTGCAAAATTTATTGCAAATAACAACGAAGCTATTGAAAGTGATGTTTCAGTTTTAGGTAAATTGGGTCGTCAAGGTGTAAGCGTTAAGAGCCATATTAAGACATACTTCAACGCATTAGGCTTGCATGAATTAGGCAAAGTTGCTCTTCAAGCTGGTGATGCAAGAATTGTTGAAGACAATTATATGGTTTTAAACAAAAAGAAAGATAAAGATGTTATTGAAGAAATCAGTAAACATAGTGAATTTGTAAAAGAGCCTGATGACGATCCTGAAAAAATAAGATTTAAATTATCTGAAAAAGTTGTTTCAGAAGATAAAATGCGAGAAGCTAGAAACCAAGCGGTAAACAGTTATGCAAATTCAGTTTCATTGATTACTATCAATAAGATTAATGATTGTGTAAATAAAGTTATTTTAGCAGGTCCTTTTGCGCACGGTGTAAATAGATATATTTCTGAACATCCTCAAGATTTTAACGGTGCAACAGATTTGCCTTCATTAATCAAACAAAAAATTGAAAGAAATGTTGATGAAAAACATGTAGATTTGCCAACTACTAAAAAATTGATGAATTTATATCACTTGAATATCATTTGTGATCCAGAATTAAACTTCGATGATAATACATTTGCAGGTGATTTGTTGTTAGGTAAAAAATTATCATTTGTTCCTAACAGAGGTAGCTGGTTCAGTGTTCCACTAGATGCATTGACAGAAGGTAAACCAGCAAAAACAAAATAATTCAAATTATTAAATAATAAAAAAGAGTTGATAAGTTATATCGACTCTTTTTTTATATTATTTTTGCAAGCAAAAGTCCTAATTCAAAAAGTAAATATGTTGGAATAGCGAGCATTACTTGACTTGCAATATCAGGCGGAGTGAGTAATGCTGATAAAATTAATATAATAACAATAACATAAGGACGTAAATTTTGAATTGTTTTAAGTTCTACTAAACCTAATTTTATTAGTACAATTATTGCAAGTGGAAATTGAAACATAAGTCCAAAAGCAAGTATAAGACCTGCTGCTAAATTTATGAAATTACTAATACCGATTGTTTGTTCAAGTTGGGCATTTGAAAATGAAAATGAAAATTTCATTATCAAAGGTAAAATTAAAAATATGCAGCAAGCCACTCCTAGTAAAAATAATATACTTGAACTTAGTATTAAAAAAGTTAAAAATTTCTTTTCGTTTTGGTATAGTGCAGGAAGAACAAATTTTTTTACTTCTTTTACAATGATTGGAAAACAAAGAATAAAAGAAATAACAATCCCTGTTTTTAACTGAACTATAAAGACTTCCATTGGTGAAAAATAATGGAATTTTGCGGTAGCATTTGGAAGAGAATTAGTCATTAAAAAATTAATAAGTTTTGGTGCAAGATAAAATCCGATTGGAGAAAGTGCAACAATAGGAAAAATGCAATTTAATAGCATTTTTCTTAAATCTTCAAGATGTTCTAAAAATGTTTGCTCTTTTCCTGTTTCAGAATTTTCGTTAGTCATTTTGAGCATCTTTTTCTGCTATTTTTTCTGCATCTTCTGCTAAACCTTCGGCTTCTTTTTTCAAGGTTTCTTTAGCTTTTTTGAATTCATAACTTGCTTTTCCAAGTGCTTTTGCAAGTTCAGGAATTCTTTTTGAACCGAATAAAAGAAGTATAACAACTAATATTAAAAATATTTCAGTAAATCCTATTGACATGGTGCCTCCGGTTAATTTTTATATCTAATTACTTATACAATATACAAAATTTGAAAAAAAATCAAATATACTAAAAGGCACTTCTTACAATTTTGTAAGAAGTGCCTTTTTTGAAAAATAAATTTTAGATTACATCAAGTTTGCATAATTGTTTATATTCACAAAAATCACAATTTTTACATTCTTTATTTGGTAAGAAATTCAAGCTTTTTATTTTTTCAAAAGTTTCTGTTATAAGTTTTGAGATGTAATCCATATCGTCATTATCAAGAACTTTTACTTTAGTTTTATTTTCTTCAACATAAATGATACCAACTTTTGAAACTTTGTTTCCTGTTAATTTTTCAAAAGCGTATTTGTAGAAACATAATTGGTTAAAGTAATTTTCTTTTTTTCCGCCTATTGTGATTTGAGTTTCAGAAACAGAAGTTCCTGTTTTATAGTCATATAATTCATAAGTTCCGTCTGTATTTTTTTCTATTCTATCAATTTTTCCATTAATTGTTGAACCTTCTATTTCTATATCTTTAAATTCATATTCGATTTCAACAACTCTATCGCAAGGAATTTGAGCAAATGTTAATGGATAATATTCTGAGAAAATCTTTTCGCCCTGTTTTAAGAATTTTTCTTTTTCTTCAGGAGTAGTAAAAGTTGCGACTTCAATTTTTGA
Source organism: Candidatus Gastranaerophilaceae bacterium (assembly GCA_045616505.1). Lineage (GTDB taxonomy): Bacteria > Cyanobacteriota > Vampirovibrionia > Gastranaerophilales > Gastranaerophilaceae > JAKSUT01. Next base: position 6,538 of record JAZLGV010000066.1, read on the forward strand.
ACAGAATTTCTCTTTTATTTTTTCTTTTGTAGGATAAGTTCCGTTGTTTTCTCTTGCTTCAATAATTGCATTTTCTAATAATTCGTGAATTATTGTACCAAAATTTGCTCTATCCCAATTTGCTTCTTCTACATCAATATCTAAAACTTTTAGGTAGAAAAATTTTCTAGGACAAGAAATATAATCGTTTAAACGGCTTGGTGAAAGCGAAATTTTTTCAACTTTTTCTTCAATATCGTTTTTAAAAGCTTTTTGATTATCAAAAACTGCTCTTGATATATTTCTTACAAATTCTTTTGTAAATTCTTCTTCGTCACAAGGAATTTGAATGTTTTCTATATTCTCATCATTTAAATCTTGAAGGAATTTGGTAACTTGTTGAGCTTTTCCATCATCCATATCTGCAAAAGATATGGTAAGAGCGTGTTTTGCTCTCGTAATACCTACGAAAAGTAGTCTTAAAAGTTCGCTATCTTTTTTGATTTGAGCTTCTTCTTTTTCTAATACAGGTTCTGTAATTAATTTATATTCCCCGTTTCTTCTGAAAGATTCCCAACGTTTTTCAATTAAGTTTGGAAGATATACATGTTCAAATTCTCTACCTTTTGAACCATGATAAGTTGTTAATTGAACTGCATTTTGAACATATTTTGCTTTATCAATACAAATTTCAATTTCATTTTCTATGCTTAAATCTAAATATTCAATGAAGCCAGCCAAACTGTTTGAAGATATTGTTTTTTCGCAGTCATTAGCTTCTGCAATCATTTTTTTGATACCCATTATGTTTTCCATTCTGTTTTCACCAAGTCTGTAAAAACATTCAAGAATACCTGTTCTATTGATAAGTTCAACTATGAAATTTCTTAGTCCGTTTGTAGTGGCATAATTTTGTAAATGTTTGAATGTGTTTAAAAAATTATTTATTTTTTCAGCATCTTTCCAATCAGAAAGTTGTTCCATTATGGAAATGAAATCATTTGGTTCTTTTTTGTTTGCTTTTAAATATTCTTTTGTTTTTCTTATTCTGTTATAGTCTTCCAAATTGATTTTAAAAGGTTCTGCAAGTAGTAAACCAAATAATTTTTCGCTAGATGTTGCACGATTGTGTAGTGCTTTCAAATAGAAGTAAATTAAAAGTGAAGAGCGAATTGAGAATATACTTTTACCGTTATCAATTTGAAAAGGTATATTTTTTCCTTTTAATAATTCTGAAAATGTTTCAAGTTCTTCTCTTTTTTTAGTAATAATTGCTATTTCTGATAAATCTTTTTTGCCATCTTTTGTTGGGCAATCATCAGATTCTACAAGATTTTTTATTTCCTCAACAATGTAGTTTAATTCTTGTAAAGTTTCTCCAAATTGAATACGTTTTACTTTTTTATCTTTTTTTATGATATTTTCGTTTTTAGCTGTTAGTTTTTTGTTTATATCTCGTTCTACAAATTTTGGATTGTTTTCTAATCTGCTTTGGTCTTGAGTTACAACGTTATAACTGAAATCAAGTATTGATTGAGTTGAACGATTATTTTCTCGTAAGCAGATAACATTTGTGTCTGGATATTTGATTAAGAAGTTTTCTAGGTTGTCTGTGTTTGCACCTTGAAAACCGTAGATAATTTGGTCATCATCACCTACAACAAAAATGTTTTTTTCATTGTTTTCATCAAGTAAATTGAAAATAATACTGTTTTGTAAATCGTTAGTATCTTGATATTCATCAACTAAGAAATATGAATATTTGTTAGATACTTCTTTTAAAAATGCTTTGTCATCGTCAAATTTGTTTAAAACAAAATTTATCATATCTGAAAAATCTATTACATTTTGTTCTAACATTTTTTGAGAATAAAGTTCGTATAATGTCCAAAGTTCTTTTGCTTTTTCGATGTTTTTTTCTATTTTTTCTTTTTCATCGTTTCTAGTTTTTAAACCTTTTGTTTTTCCTTTTTGTTCTATTTCAAAAATTTCACTTTCTAATATTGCCAATTTGGGTTTTAATTCTGGATTTGTATCAATACAAGAAAGGTATTCTTCTTTTGAAAGTCTTTTTGATTTTATTTTTTCAACGTGGTTTATAAAATCTTTAGTATAGAAGTATTTGCCACCTCTTTCAGAAACAAATGCCTTTAATTCGGTTTCATCAATACATTCTTTCATAATGTTGATTTTTTCTGTATCTGTAATAAGTCTTACATTAGAAGCCATTTCAAATTCACTTGGGTGTTCTTTGATTACATCGTTACAAAAAGAGTGATATGTATAAACGTCAACACTAGATGCGACAACACCCATTTTTTTGATAAGTCTTTGTCGCATTTCGTTTGCTGCAGCATCAGAGAATGTTAAACAAAGTATTGAAGAAGGTTTTATACCATCTTCAAGCATTTTTTCAATACGGTTTATAACAGTAAAAGTTTTACCTGTCCCAGGGCCTGCAAGCAACATTATTTGTCCTTTTTGTTGCTCAATTGCTTTTTTTTGAAGTTCATTAGGTTCTATTTTTTTCATATCATACTCCTTTTATTTATTATTATAGTTAAAATATTTTTTATATTGAAATACTGGTGAAAAGATAAAGAATAAATAACATTCCAAAAACTAAAGATAATAAAGGTAAATTTAGTCCGATAAGTGAAAGTAAAATTATTATTCCTATACTGCAATCAGATTTTAATATTTTTGCCATTTTCTTGTTCCTTTTTTCTTATTACATTTAAAATCATACAAGTTTGTTGTGACAAATATGGACACATTTTTTCTTGTGTGATAAAATTTTAAAAAAGAGGTGTGTTATGACAGAAGATAAACCAAGATATTCAAGAATTTCAGACATAATTGATTTAGCTACATTTATGCAATCAAAAGCAAATGGCGTAACAATAAATGATATTGAAAAAAGGTATAATGTTTCTAGAAGAACAGCTATTCGCATGCGTGATAGTTTGATGAATATATTTCCTTCAATAACTGAAATCGAAACTGATGATTCTTTAAAACATGTTGGATTTTGTAATTATTCAATAGGAAATTTGATTTCTTTTACATCAAAAGAAATTGCAAATATTGAACAACTTCAAAGAAGAACAACAAACGCAGAAATGAAAAATGAATTGCAAAAAACAGTTGAAAAATTAAAAGCATTAAATAATAAAGAATTAAAAAATATAGAAAATAGAATTGAATTAATAATGCAGACAGAAGGTTATGCAGTACGTCAAATGCCTCAATACAAAATTGATTTAAAAGTTTTAGAAACAATAAGAACAGCAATTCAAAATTCTTTTAAGGTAAAAGGTGTTTATCATGATAAACAAAGAGAAATTGAACCTTTAGGTTTGATTTATGGAGAAAAAATATTTTTAGTTGCAAGAGAAAAGGCAAAAGGTGATGATATTTATACTTTCCATCTTCACAAATTCTCTAATCTAACATTGACAGAAAATAAGTTTGATAAACAAGGGTTTAATTTGTCAGAATATTCAAAATTATCTTTTGGAATTTACCACGGTGAGATTTTGAATGTAAAATTGAGTTTTGATAAAGAAGTTGCTCAAGATGCTTTGACATACAATTTTCATCCGACACAAAAAACAGTTTTGGAAGATGATGGAACTGTAACTGTTAAATTTAAAGCTAGCGGCAGTCGTGAAATTATTTGGCATGTTTTTAAATGGGGAAAACATTGCAAAATTTTAGCTCCGAAAAAATTGCAAAAAGAATTTAAAAACTATATAAAAGATCTTTTGTAATTTTAAAATTCTCCGTCCCAAATGTTTTTTAGCATGTTGTTGATTTCTGTTTTTTCATAGTCTTTTGCTTCGCCATAAATAGTTTTTGCAAAAGGGTTTGAAGTTAATTCAAGTTCGTCGTCTAATGTTGCTACAATTTTTTTTGGCATATCACATGCTATAGCTTCAAATGGTGAAGTTGCACCGTATTTACAAATGTTCTTTTCTAAAAAATCACCGTTTTTTGTTTGAAAATCATATAAATTTATTTTTGAATTTGTTTTTTGATATTTTTCTTGCATTTTGTCGTAGCTTATATTTTTCAAAATATTGTTTTCGTGTATTGCGTGTGCAAATTCGTGCAAAATGATATTTAGAAAATGCGGAGTTGTACTCATTCCCATAGCAAAATCAATGTCAGAAATTTCGTTTATATTTTTCCAGTCAAAAAACCATTTTATTCCGTCAGGTGCTTTTTTAATATCTGTTTCGTGGCTATTAAAAAATACTGCATTTCCTTTTGTAAATTGAAAATTTTCTGGTTTGTATAAAAATGGAGTTGGGAAAAAGTTGCAAAAACCACTGGTTGTTTCAGTTGAAGTTAAGTTCATTTTTGTAAAATCATCAACATAAACTGCTTCTGGTAATTCGATTTTTTCTCCGAACTTTTCGTTAATCTTTTCTATAAGTGATACTACGGTAGCACAACACCAAGCAAGTGTTTTGTTTTCTTGGAAATCACTATCGATGCCTTTTTTAGCAAGGTTGTTTGAAACTTTATAAGTATCTGTTGTTTCAATCTGATTTAAAATTTTTGCAGTCATACCTGCTTCAAAATTTTGTTGCTTATGTTGAATATTATTTTGTTTGTTAAATATTTGAGAATTTATTCTCATCTTTTATATCCCTTCTTCTAATAAACCTTACCCCCGATAGGATTCGAACCTACGACGCCTTCCTTAGGACGGAAGCGCTCTATCCAGCTGAGCTACGGAGGCAAAGCTGTGTATCTATTATATCAATAGTAATATTTAAAATCAAATTAAGTTTAACTTTTGTTTCTTGCTGAATATATTAATTCTGTGTTATCATAAAGTCATTATTTAGGAGCATTTATGAAATATAGCAAGAAAAAAGATTTAGAGCCTTTAAAAACAGTTGATAAAATCACATCAATTTTAAACAATATTGATTTAAAAATTATAATGTCAGATTTTGTAAAAATATCAGATATTATTGATGAGCAACCTGTTTTTTCTTTGCAAATCGGGGTTTTAGATGGTGTCGCAACTGCAAACGGCAAAGGTACAACTAAAGAATATACTTTAGCAAGTGCGCATGCTGAACTTATTGAACGTTTACAAAACGGGTTATTTACAAATATAAGAGAAATAAAATCGCCTACAACAAAACAAATCAAAATTGAAGATTTTCTTTCTGATGACAAAAAATGTGGAGTGAACGACATTTTCCACTATTTATCTGTTTCAAATGTGTTTGAGAACGTAGATTTTAAAAAGGATATAAAAGATATCGTTTATCAAATTCAAAAAAGTCTTACAGGAAGTGCAAAATCAGATTTGTATTGTGAAGAATTTTATGACGTAAAAAACAAAAAAACAGTTTATTTGCCAATAAAAGCAATAACTCGTGCAATAACTTCAAATGGTATGTCTGCAGGAAATACAAAAGAAGAAGCTTTAGTTCAAGGTTTGTCTGAAATTATTGAAAGATATTGTCAAAACAGAATTATAAAAGATAAAACATCTTGTCCTGTTATTCCAAAAGAAGAATATATGTGCTATGAGTCTTTAGCAAAAATGATAGAGTTTTATAATAAATATGGTTTTGAAGTAGAAGTAAGAGATGCTTCTTTGGGTGAAGGATATCAGTCTATTTGTGTTATTTTTAAACATTTAAAAACAAATAAATACACTTCAAAATTTGCCGCAAATCCAAGTTTTCCTGTTGCAATAGAAAGATGTTTAACAGAATTTGCTCAAGGTTATGATTTGAAATTAGATATTTCTCAAGCAACAGTTGCCTTTTTTGATTTTGATAATGATTTTGGTTTGAGTGATGTTGATTTGAAATCTATTTTAACTCTTTATAACACATCTTCATTCCCACTAGGAAAAGCATTTTTTGAAAATCGTAAGCCGTCTTGGGATTTTGATAAAAAAGTTTGGTGTGATGAAAATTTATCAAATAAAGAAATATTAAAATCTATGATTTCTTTAATTTTAGACAAATCATTTGATGTTTATGTAAGAGATGTTTCGTTTCTTGGTTTTCCTGCGTTTCATACATATATTCCACAAATGTCAAATTTAGCAGTAAATGTTTTTGAATTTTTCAAACCTTTTATTTCAAAGGTTTTACCAAAATTCAATAAAAAATGCAAAACTCTTGATGAGTGGACATTGTTAGAACTTTGTTTTAACAATTATTGGGGGTTATATTTGTGTATGAATTACCAAAAACGAGATTTTGAAAAATGTATTGATATAATCGATTATCAATTGAAAAATTCAAATAATGAAAGAACAATAAAAGAAGTTACTTTTATAAAAGAATTGTTGACGATAATGAAAAATGGAATTTCAGAATCAAAAGCTTATGAAATGATAAAGATTAAATATGACGAAGCTTTTGCTACATCAATGCTTGCCTATTTAAAAGGTGGCGAAGATGTCATGATTAATTATTTATCTGAAATTTATTTAAAGGATGAAAAATCTGAAAAAACGAAAGATAGAAAAGCAAAACTAAATATTTTGACAAAAATTTTAGAAGAACAAGCTCTTAAAAATCCAATAAGACAAGAAGATTTAAAAGATTTGTTTGAATAAAAACTAATTTATTTTTAAGTTTCTGTGTCTAGCGCTTTGTTTAATTTTGGCATAATAATTAGAAATATAAACATTGTTATAATTGAGCAGCAAGCCAAAGTTGCGAATAATATTGTGTTGCTTATTGTTCCATATTTTCCGCCCCAAACACCTGCAAAAAGATTGCCTATGAAACTTGATAAAAACCAAGTTCCCATAATTAATGACAAGAATTTTTTAGGTGCAAGTTTTGAAACAAGTGACAAACCAATTGGAGATAGGCAAATCTCTCCAATTGTCATTATAAAATATGAAGAAACTAACCATAAAGGTGACACTTTAGAAAATCCTGAAAAATATCCTGCAAAAGATAATATAATGTATGATATAGACATTAAAATTAGTGCTAATGCAAATTTATGAACAGAACTTGGTTCTTTACCTCTTTTGTTTAAAAAACCCCAAACTGCTGATGCTGTTGGTGCTAACATAATTATAAATAAAGGGTTAAGAGATTGAAAATATCCTGTAGGAATAGTTTTTCCAAAAAGAACTCTGTTAGTTGAATATTCAGCAAACAATGTCAATGAAGAGCCTGCTTGTTCATAGCAACACCAAAATACAACGGTAAATAATAGTAAAATGAACAAAGCTTTTAACTTTGTTTTTTGTTCGGTTGTTAATGCTTCTTGTTTTTCTAAGTTATTTTTGTTTGCTGTAAATGGATGAATACCATGTTCACCTAATAATTTATTTCCCAATAATTTGTATAAAGCAAGTCCAATCAACATCCCAACACCAGCAGCTGCAAACCCATAATTATAGCCGTATTTGATAGCCAAAGTTCCGCAAACAAGAGGTGATAAAAATGCACCTAGATTTATACCCATATAAAAAATAGTAAAACCTGCATCTTTTCTTTCATTGTCATCGCCATACAAAAGTCCGAGTGTTGAACTTATATTAGATTTGAAAAAGCCATTGGCGATAATCATTAAAAATAATGCTAAAAGAAAAATGCTGTTAATCCCTGATGCAAGCATAAATAAACCAGCACACATACAAATTGCGCCTAATGTAATACATTTTCTTTGACCTAAAAATCTATCTGCTAAATAGCCACCAATCAAAGGTGTTAAATAAACTAAGCCTGTATAAAGTCCATAAATATTGCCTGCTTTTGCAGTCGAATACATTAGGTGTTGAATCATATACAAGATTATTAAAGCTCTCATTCCGTAGAATGCAAATCTTTCCCACATTTCTACGAAAAATAGCAGATACAAACCTTTTGGATGACCGATATTTTTAGTATTTTCCATATCTTGATTTTATCATAAATTAATCAACTGAGAAAATTTCTCTTACATCATCCATAGTTAATGATTTTGTGATATTTCTATCAACAGAAATTACGCTATCAACAAGGTCTCTTTTTGCAGTTTTAAGTTTTTGAATTTTTTCTTCAACAGTACCTTTTGTGATAAGTCTATATACAAATACTTTTTTCTTTTGACCGATACGATAAGCTCTGTCTGTAGCTTGGTCTTCAACTGCAGGGTTCCACCAAGGGTCATAGTGGATTACATAATCTGCTCCAGTTAAGTTCAAACCTGTACCACCAGCTTTCAAACTTATTAAGAAAATTGGGATACTTGGATTTGAATTAAAGTTTTCAACAGCAGCTTGTCTGTCTTTTGTTTTACCTGTTAAATATTCAAATGGTATATCTTCACGTTTCAACCAATCTTTGATTATATCAAGCATATCTACGAATTGGCTGAATAATAATATTCTGTGTCCGTTTTCGATGATTTCTTTTAATAATTCTTTTAATTCATTGAATTTACCTGAATCAATTTTACCCTTGAAGCCATCTTTGTCATATAGTCTAGGGTGACAACAAATTTGACGCAAGCGTAAAAGAGCTGAGAAAATAGACATTCTGCTTTTTTCCAAACCATTTTGCTCGATACTCTTGAATAATTCTTCTTTTGTAGAATCGAATACTTCCATATAAAAGTCTTTTTGTTCTGGAGTAAGTTCGCAGTATGCGATGTTTTCAACTTTATCTGGTAGGTCTTTTGCTACGTCACGTTTCATACGACGAAGTATGAATGGATAAATTTGAAGTTTCAAACGTTTTTCAACAGTTTTATCTGCACGTTCCATAATCGGATTAACGTATCTGAAATTAAATTCAGATATGTTAAACAAAAATCCTGGCATAAGAAAATCAAATACAGACCAAAGTTCTTCAAGTTTGTTTTCGATTGGAGTACCTGAAAGAGCCAATTTGTGTGGTGCATTAAGTGTTTTAACTGCTTGTGCTGTTTGTGATAATGCGTTTTTAATATTTTGTGATTCATCTAAAATGATGTATCTAAAATTGATTTTTCTTAGTTTTTCAATATCTCTTCTAACAAGTGCATAGCTTGTAATAACAATATCGTAATTAGGAATTTCTTTAAATAAAGATTTTCTTTCAATGCCTGAAAGTTTTAAACAAGTTAATTCAGGTGTAAATTTTTGAATTTCACTTTCCCAGTTGAACACAACAGATGTTGGACAAATTACAAGTGTTGGCATTGCGCCATCTTCATCTTTTGCCTTTTGTAAAAGAGTTAACGCTTGAAGAGTTTTACCTAACCCCATATCATCAGCCAAAATACCGTTCAAACCGTATTTATACATAAACCATAGCCAACTGAAACCTTTGTGTTGATATTCTCTTAATTCTGCTTTTACTTCAGTTGGGAATGTAACATCTTCTGTTGTTGAGAAAGTGGACATTTGTTCCCAGAATTTTGAGAATTTTTCACTTAATACAAGTTCAACACCCAAGTTTGTTAATTCGTTCAAAAGACCTGCTCGATAGGTTTTTACTGTAAATTTGTCTTCATCGTTTCTGTAAACGTCAAAAGAATTGAAAGAACGCATCATTTGATAAATGTTTTGAACAGGATATTCAACGAAACCTAAACTTCTTATTCTTGCGTATTTTTCACCGTTTTGAATTGTAGAATAAACTTCGTCAAACTTGATTTTTTCATCACCAGCTTGACCATACAAATATAATTCAAAACCGTCTGTTGTATTTTCGCTAAAATCAATTTCTGCTTTAAGTTTGAATGGTTCTGGCATCAATTTGAAGAAATTCATATCATCTTTTTCAATAAATTTCCAACCTTCGCCTGCTTGTTGAATGTAGTAATTGTAAAAGTCAATTGCGTTTTCTTTTTCTAATGCAAGGTTGTTTGTCTGCATTGGGACAAATTTGCAAGCTAAAAGCATATTGTAAGCTGCTTGTTCGTGTTGAATATTTCTTTTTACCCAATACAAATTATCATCTTTTTTGATTGTTACATAAGGTGTTTTTTCGCTTGTTTTTGAAAATGGAACTCTTACGCCATCATATTCAAATTCTAATGATGCTTTTAATGATTGGTCATAATCAATTCCCATAGTAACAATATTCAATGGTGGACGTTGTTCTAGCATTAGCTTGCTGATTTGTTCGCAAATTTCAACATCCATAACTTTTTGTAACTTTGGTAATTCTTCGTATATGAATTTACCACCATCAGCATCTTTTAAATCTGTGAAAGATGATTTAATAAGAGCTTGAGGAATAACACTTACTGGGGCATTTGTTGGGAATATTACGTTTTTATATCTTCCCCATTTTAATTGTCTTGAAAAATATCTAATTTCTTCAAATGGATAACTTTCGTCTTTGTCAGGTCTTTTCCATTCAAGTGCTAGCATTATATTTCCAACATTTGATGAATTTACTGTTAAAGTAAGCTTCCATTCTTTATCAGAAAATTTTAATCGTTGTTTTGTTTTTTCGTCTAAAACTTCATCAGCTTTTGCTAAAAGCGAAAACATATCGCCAAATTTTGCGATAGGAATATCATACCAACCTGCTTTTTTATCTTGTCTTGATGTTTTTAAAAGTTGTTGAAATATAGCAAGTTCAACTTTTTGAGAAGCATTTAAAGAAAAATTAGGATCGTTTTTTTGAGCTTCGATTAATGCTTTTAAAATGTTTTCGATTGAACGAACAACTTTTTTTGTTTCTCTTGAAATAATTAATATTGAAAAGAAATTAGGTTTTCTTTTGTGGTTAAAATGGAATATATAACCGCCTGTTGGTTCTTCTGTTAAAGCTGTATCTTCATCAGGGAAAGAAGATTCTATTCCGTATTTTGTTTCCAAAAAATCTTCATAAGCGTGTTCGTTGATTGCTTTTATTGCAACTGCAACTGCGTGTTTACACCATTCTTCTTTTAGTGGACAATCACATCTTGCTTCAACTGTATTTTTCTTGAAAATCAAATCTGTTTTGTAAAAGTCCTGAAAATTACCTTTTACTTTAGCTTTGTAAAAGTTTTTTTCTGGTGCACTTTCAAGAATAACCCCTTTTAGGTAACTTTCATATCCTCTTCTGAAACTTCCTGCGGTAGCCCTATCTTTTAGGTATTTAAAATTAAATTCTTCCTTCGTACTCACTATTTTGAGTATTTCTCACTTTCTTCTTTTTCTATGCTAAATAATTCATGCCAAAGGGTAATTGTCTTTTGTGAGCTATTCATATCTCAACCTCTGACAAGCATAAATTAATCAGATTACGAGAGTTATTATTGCACAACTTAAAAAAAAATACAATAGTCTTTAATGATAAAATTTTAAATTTTTTACCATAATTCTCTGTATCTTTTTCCGTTGTTATAATAATCTTCAAAAGTTACTAAATCTCTTGGCATATTGTATTTTTCAGGGTATAAAGCCCAAGGTGAATATGGTTCGCAATCTTTTATTTTATATAAATCAATTTTAGTTATGTATTTGTATGTTTTTTTTAATTTTTCGATTAGTTCATTTTTTAATCTTAATTCTTTTCTGTCCTCATTCATTAATGAGCCAAAATATAAATATGATTTAACTTGTTTTTCTTCTAAATAATTTAAACATTTTATAAATTCTTCTGTTGTATAATAAAATGCTCTGTGTTCTTTTCTCAAATAATCTTGTGCAAATACAGGCGAAATATTTAAAATAGAGTCATCTGATAAATTTCTTTTAAAAGCATTTATCAATTTTTGAGTAGGTAATCCATCACTTTCAAATGTAACTTTTATTTGTTTAGGATAAGAAGTTCCTAAAATGTTGAATAATTCTATAAATAACTCTTGACTCATAGGATATGGATCAAAGCAAAAATAAAATTTTTCTATTCCATATTTGTTTTTTAAAGTTATAATTTCATCAGCGATAACTTGAGGTGAACGTAGTGAAACTTTTTTTCGTCCTGTTATATAGGTCATAGCTTCACATCCACCACCGCACCAAGTGCAATTTCCAGGACACCCCCTGCCTGCGCAACATATAAAAGTTTTTTCATTTTTAATGTCGCACCTATTGTTTTCTAGGGTTATTCCTATTCCTGCTTTAAAATTTAACTCCCAATTTTTCAATTTTTCTACGGTATTTACAAAGCTGTACGAATTTAAATCGTTTTCATCTGAAATCCAAAAAGCTTTATTTTCGATAATTTCATCTTTTCTCCAAAATAAATTTGGAATATCAGAAAAATCTGTGTCGTTGTTTTTTATTTTTTGTGCAAGTTTTACGGACGGAATTTCACCTTCTCCTTTTACAATAGCATCAATAAACGGGAATTTTTCTAAAATATGTTTTGGAAAACATGAAGCTGTAAAACCTCCAAGTACAATAAAAACATTTGGGTTTTCTTCTTTTATTTTACGGGCAACCTCTATTGAATCATAGGTTTGAAAATGCCAGTGTAGCGAAATGAAAATAATTTTAAAACCTTGTTCTTTTATATACTCAGAAATTGAAAAATTATAGTTATTTATTTTTTCAATACCAAGGTTTACTATTTCGGTGCTAAATCCAGCAAGTTCAAGTTCGTTGCTGATAGAAAATAAACCCATTGCGATTTTTGTCGCAAAAAGACTTACACAATCTTTGAGTGTTTCTTGTACCATTGGAACATGCAAGAGCAATATTTCTTTGCTCATAGAGTTTGTCCTTTAACAATTGTTTCATAAATCATAGAAGAAGCTTGTTGTATAAAGTTTTTGCCTAATGGAGAATTATATGGTCTGTTAGCTAAAATTACAACAATATATTTTCTACCTTCTGGGGTATAAACAATTCCTGCATCACCTAGCATTTTTCCAATATCACCAGTTTTGTGAACAAACATAGCATCTTTTGGTAAGCCAGCTTGAATAAGTCTGTTGTTTTCAACATGGCTCATATAATCAATAATATATTCTCTAGAATTTATGTTTAAAAATCCAGGGTTATCAATGTTGTATAACATTTTTGCTAAATCACGTGCAGTTGTATAATTTGTTCCAGCTAAATCTGGCAACCAATTATTAACAGTTGTATGTTGAATACCCCAACTTCTTAACGCACCATTAACATCTGGCATTCCGCCAATTTTTGCCATAATCATATTTGTTGCACTATTATCTGAAACTTGAATCATTTTTTTTGCAAGTTCATCAATAGTGTAGTTTGTTCCTGACATTGTATTTTTGATTGTTCCTGAACCTTCAGCTTTATAGTAAGGTGTCAATGTCATTTCATCATATATAGTAAGTTGGTTTTCTTCTATTGATTTGAATAATTGAATTAATACAGGTAATTTAATTATACTTGCAGCAGAATATACTTTAGAACCATTAATATCTGCGTATTTACCTGAGTCGTAATCCCAAACGTATATTGATGGTTGAATTGTTTTATAATTATTCATCAACAGTTTAAGATTATTTTCAAGTCCAACCATTCTTTCTGTTGTGTAAAGATTTGCCATTAAAGGTTTTTTAGTTCTTGCACTTCTTAATAAGTTTGTGTTTAGAACATTGTCGTTATTTAAATATTTTGCAGTTGGAAACAATAAGTCTTGGCAATCAACTTTTACCGCACTATTAGGTTTTCCAACGAATAATGGGGCTACAAAATCGTTTAGAACTAACGGCATAACACCATATCCTATGCATGCCAAAAGACCAAAAGAAACAAGTTTTGCAAAAATATTTGCTTTTTTGCGTTTTACATATCTTTTTGGGCGTTGCGGTGCAATAGGCGAAGTTCTAGGTTTTACAACGTATGGAAGTTGTCGTTGTGTGCCGTAAAATTCGTCGTAATCATAACGATATTTTCTTGCTAATTCTCCCATTAAGCCCCCAAATGTTTAAGTATATTAATTATACTTATTTGAGGCACTTTTTAGAATAGTCCAAATGGTGTAAATATTCGTTCCTAATTAAGTTTATAAGCCAAAAGTAACCCTGCAGGTAAATCTAAAATTTCGACTTGATAATTTTCGTCAGCTTTTATTGTATCTACGAATTCTTTTACTTTTTCTGCGTGAGAAGTAATGTTGTCGGCTGCGATAATAGCACCTTTTTTTAACTTTTTGTCAAGTATTTTGAAATATTCAATATATTCTCTTTTGTTTGCGTCAATAAATGCAAAATCATATTCTCCGTCAAGAGTTTTTAAAACATCGCAGGCTGAACCTTGTTTTATTGTTATGATGTCGTCTAATCCAAAATCTTTAAAGTTTTTTTCTGCAAGTACAATTCTTTTTTCGTAATATTCAATAGTGGTAAGATGTCCGCCATTTTCTTTTAATGCTTTTGAAAGCCATAACCCTGAATATCCATTAGAAGTTCCAACTTCTACTCCAGATTTAAGTTTTGTGGCTTTGATTAGCATATTTAAAAAGTTTGCTGTCGAGCGAGCTATATTCCAAAAATCGTGTTGAGTTTCTTCTAATCCTTTAAGTATTGTTTCTTCTTGTTCTGTCCACATTTTTAATGCCTTATTTTGAATTTGTTTTTTTAATAGTTTTTAAAACTTCAATAAATGATACAGGTATTTCTAAGGTACTTGTCTTTATTAAAGAATTTTTGTCTAAGTCGATTACGCAATATTTGTTTGTTTTTGTGTCTGTGATTATTGCTAAGTTTGTATTTTTAATTTGATAAATTTTTGTTGAAAAACCGCCTGTGTTAAGATTTATTGTTTTAACAAGTTCATCTGTAGTTGTGTTTAATACTTGAACTGCAGTTTCGCCTGCTGATAGTATGAATAATTTATCCTTGTATGTAATCATGTCGACTGGTTTTGTATCAAGCGGAAGTTCTAAAATTAAACTTGTTGTTGCCATATCGATGACTGCTAATCTATTTTTTATTCTGCTGATTACATAAATTTTTCCTTGAGAATAGCATATTTTTGTGATGCTTGGAAATGTTCCGATGTTCTTTGTTGCATAATCGTTTGGGATATCAACTGTCCATAGTTCGTTTGTTTTTCTATCTGTGTAAAACAATATGTTGTTTGCTCCAAGCGCAAGTTTTTGGCACATTCCTTTTACTTTGATTTTTTGTTTTAACTTCATTGTGTTTAAATCCATAACGTAAATTAAAGAATTTGCGCTACTTGTTATGTATGCAAGATTTCGAGATTTATCTATAACAATTTCTTCTGCTGGTGTTGTTAAATCAATTTGTTTGATTATTCTTTCATCAGCTAGTGAAATTACATTTACAAAAGTTTTTCCAAATGTTGTGACAAGTAAGAATTTCTCATCAGGAGTTGCTTTCATATCGTAAATAAGCCCACTTTGTGCAAGTGCATATTCGGGAGTTGTGTTTTCGCCTTTTACAACTTGGATGTTTTTAGAATAACAAGTTGCGATATATAAAGTTTTATCTTTTAGTTGAGTGATTGTTTGTACTTGGTTTTTGCTTAAACTTGTTGCTTTTTGAACTCTGTTGTTAACGGTGCTTTCGGCTTTCACTTTTAATCCTGCATCGTTTGCAGTTGGGATTTGAAGGTTTCCTATTATCCCTTTTACATTGTCAGGAATTATTAAACCAGTTGGGACAAGTATGTCTTGTGGTAATAGACCTGTTTTTATTTCAACAGGTGGTTCTTTCATATATAAGATAGTTTTTCTGCCTTTTGAATCGGTTAGGACTTTTAATAAAACAAAATCGTTGTTTAATATAATAGCGCTAGGTTTAGACGAAAGTTTTTGACCTGATGGAATAGTTGTTTTTACTGCAATAGTGTCAGGTTTTTTGATTAACGCAGGATATAATGGTAAGTATAAACTTCCATCTGGACATGTTAATAAGCCGTCAAATCTGAATGTTGCGCCAGGTATTTCTTTTTTTATAAATGTTTTAATGTTGTCTGGTATTTTTGCGGCAAACGCATTTGATGTTGTTGTAAATAAGATTACAACTGTTATAAAAAATCTGATTATTGTTTTCATTAAAATATCCCCTATCAAAAAATAATGGAAAAATCCATAACCATATTAATATTATATCAAAAATAGTTTATATAATTATTATTTTAATTAATTGTAACAGGTCTTAAAAATATTGATTTTATTATGTTTTCCGAATGTTTTATAATCGTTGTTACAATTCTTAAAAATATAAGAACAAAAGATTGACTTCGAAAATTTTATATGCCATAATATGAGTACAGATTTAAGTGTAGTCGAAACACTAAATAGCAAATAATTTAATTAACATTACCCCCAAAACATATAAACTCCTAAATATAAACACTAAAAAGAGACCATTAGGATGCAGAAAACGACCCACTCGATTTTTAATTGAGTGGTTTTTTTTAGCTTTAATACTGGGTTTTGCCGGTATGGTGATATGAAAACAATAGTAATTAGGGTAAGATTGACACTTAATAGGGCGTTTTTGGGCGATTTTACTACTATCTTTGTAGGGAAAATGTGAAATTTTGAGTAAAAATTACTAAATTTTTGTTTTTATAAACTCAATTGCGTCATTTTTTGTCAGAATGTTTCCACAAAGTTGTTCTTCTTTTAGTTCGTTTATTATTTGTCCAAGTTTAGGTGATGGTGAAAGATTAAACATTTGCATTATTTCCTCGCCATCGATTAGTTTTGGTAGTGGTTTTAGAGTTTCTTTTTTAGATAAATATAAATTAAGAAGTTTTTGCAAATTATTCAAATTTGTATCAATCATTTCATCAGTGATAGCTTCTCCTCTTGCAGAAAGTCTATCTGCCATTGCTAGGTAAATTATATCTATCATGTCGTTTTCCATTTTTCTTATAAAGCGCATGAAAGTTTTTTCTGTTGTATCCTTTGAATCAACAATTTGTGTTGGATGAATATGATGTTTTATCATTGTTGAGATATAAGCAATTTGTTTTTTTGAAAATTTCATTTCTTTTAAAATTGTTTTGCTCATTCTTGAACCAATTTCATCGTGTTTAATAAATCTATGTCTGCCTGTGTCTTCTTCAATTGTCCAAGTTGAAGGCTTTCCGATGTCATGCAAAAAGCCTGAAAGTTTTAAGTGAGAAATTCTTGTGTTGCCGCCAAAATCTATTAAATCAAAATGTTCTTTAACTTCTTTTGGTGCATTGTTATATAGGATTTCTAATTGATTTACGGTTTCTATCAAATGACCAATTAAAGGTAAATGATGATGTGAATTTGGCGGAACTTTTTTTACTTCTTTCATTATTGGAAATAAAATATCAATAAGTCCAATCTCATTCATTTGAGAAATTGTTTTTGAAGCGTTTTTGCCGTTGAAAAGTTTAAGAAGTTCGTAATTTATTCGTTCTTGTGAACAATTTGTTATTAAATTTATGTGTTTTTTTGCTAAATCTTTTGTATTTTGTTCTATTTCAAAACTTAAAGATGCGCAAAATCTAAAAATTCTCAAAATTCTAAGAGGGTCATCTATTATATTTTTTTCAGAAATTGCTTTGATTTCTTTTTTTTCTAAATCTTTTAATCCGTTATTTATGTCTAAAAATTCTAAAGTTTTTAAATTTACTGCAATCGAATTTATTGTGATATCACGTCTTTTTAAATCTTCAATAATATCTTTACCTTCACATTGAGCAATATCAATATAATTTATTTTATCTTTTAATACTAAGCGATAAATTTTATTTGTTTCATCAAGTGGAACAAAAGTTGCATCAAGTTTTTGAGCTAAATTTTTTGAAAACTTTTCTGCATCAATGTTTTCCGTGATTATGTCTTTGTCAAAATTCTTTTTATTAAAATAAAAATCTCTGATAGCACCACCTACAAGATAAAAGTTACCTGTTGGTGGAAGATTATTTATTATTTGTGATATCAAAGTATCTTTTTTAATTTTTTCTATTATTTCTTTCATAAAACAATATTCCCTAATGCTGTTATAACAGCAGTTTCAGCTCTTAAAATTAAATCTCCAAGAGTTAAAGTTTTTAGTTTGTCTGAATTTTCAAAATATTCAAATTCTTTTTTTGAAAACCCCCCTTCTGGGCCAATGATTACAAGTATTTTTTCGCCATCTGCAATAGGGGATTTTGCAAGTTCTTCTTTAAGTTTGAATTTTGCACTACGTTCTGTGAATGCATAAATTCTGTCAAAAGGTTTGTTTTCAACAAGTTCTTGTATTGTAGTTAGTTCAAAACAAGTCGGGATATTTGCTCTTTCGCATTGTTTAGAACTTTCATACATTATTTTTTGCCATTTTGAAATTTTTTGTTCAATTACAGATTTTTTTAAAACACAATTGTCTGTGAATACGGGATAAACTCCACTTACTCCAAGTTCGGTTGCTTTTTCAATAATGATATTTTGCGCATCACTTCTTAGTGGGCTTTGTGCCAAGTATAAATTGAATTTTAAAAATCTTTTGGAAGGATATTTTTTATTAATGTCGACAACTATTTCTTTTGAAGTAATGTCGTTCACTTTTCCTTCGTATTGAATTTGATTTTCATCAATTAATAATATGTTTTCGCCAATTTTTATACGTAAAGATTTTGCGATATGAGTATAATTTTCTTTGTCGCAAATAGAAATTTTATTGTTTTGTACATTTTGAGATTTTATAAAAAAATGTGGCATTTTTATTCCTACAACATTTGAATGATTTTTATATGTTTTAAATATTACCGCAAAAAACATATTTCATCAATGTTTTAGCTGAAAAGTTGTCGAATAAACTTTTGTTTTATTTTTAAAGTTAATTTTTATAAGGTCGTCTATAACGGTATATAAAATACTTGGGAAAATAGAGGTTTTTCAATTATGATGAAATTTGAAACAGGTGCTACAAGAATAAAATTACAATGGTTTTTAAGCAGTAATTCAGATGCGTATAATCATTCTATGAGCCAAATTTCTTCTGGAAATAAATATTTAGATGCAAAAGAAGCTCCTGTAGAATATAAACAAGCTCAAGGTTTTTCAAACAAAGTTTTATTGAATAAAAATTTAAAAAATTATATTGAATTAGGAAATGACATAATGACACAAGTTGAATCATCAGAAACTTTAATTTCTGATTGTATTTCAAAAATTTACGATTTAACATTACAAGCATCAAATGAAACATATACTGATGATGATTTGAAAGGAATTCTAAAAGAAATAAAATCAATTCTTAATTTTATTGATACAACTGCGGATAATGCCGTTTTTCAAGGTAGAAAACTTTTAGATGGTTCTTGCCATGATTTACTTATTCAAATGAGTGACAGAGCAGGTGATACTTTTGATATATCAAATTGTACGCTTGATTGCCATACAGATGCTTTAGGAATTGATATTCCAGATGATTTTGATGTATCAAGTTGGACAAAAGAAGAAAAAGCTGAGTATTTGACAAAATTAAAAACAGCATCAGAAACTTTAATTCATAATATAACTCAATGCGGTGCAAATTCTATGAGATTGGATAATGCAGCTCAAATGGCAGATAGTAAAGCTGTTTGTTATTCAGAGTCAAAATCAGCAATATATGATGCAGATATTGCTGAATCTTGTGCAGAAATGGTTTCTCATCAAATTGCACAACAAGTTTCTGTTTCTATCTTAAATCAAGCAAATGCTTTAGTTGCAAATGCTTTTAGATTGCTTCAACCAAGCAAATAATCAAAAATTTTCCAAACAGACTTTTTAAGTTCTTCAATAGATTTTTTTTCGTCTAATTCAAGGGTAATTGTTGGAATGTTTCTTTCTACTCCGCAGTAGTTTCCAAAACTTCCTGGAGTTGGATATCCTATATCGTTTGAGGTTGGATATTTAATAATTTCAGAAATTTTTTCTGCAATTATTTCTGCTGGCCCATCGAAATTAACAACTTTGTATGGTGCGTGCAAACTCAAAATTACATCAGGTTTATATTCTTCAATAATTTCTATCATAAACTTTGTTTCAATTTCAGAAGCAGGTTCTTTTCCTCCGAAATATTCAGGATTATCAGACAAAATCCAATTTTTTGTAGGAAAATTTCTATTTAAATCTACCCCGTTAGAATTTTGTCTTTTATTTTTGTTGTAGCCATCTGGGTTTAGACAAGGTAAAAATAAAACTCTATTTTCTCCATTGTAAATTAGATTTTCTATGTAAGACTCAATAAGTTCTTTTCCTTGAGGTTCTTCGCCATGAAAAACGCCAATAATAAGGATAGTTTTGTTGAATGGAGTTTTTATATCTCCAAAAAGTTTAATATCTCGTCCTTCTGCACTTTTAGTTTCTTTTAAAATTTCTATCATTATTATTCCTGTATGGTTGCAAGTTGGTGTCTTTCAAGTAATACCATTAAAATTGAAATGTCGGCAGGTTTAACTCCGCCAATACGAGAGGCTTGTGCAAGTGTTGTTGGTCTAATTTTTTCAAGTTTTTCTTTTGTTTCAGAAGAAATTTGTGTAATTTGTTTGTAATCAATATTTGCAGGAATTTTGATTTTTTCTAATTTTGCTGATTGATCAATTTGCATTTGTTGACGCTTGATATAGCCATCGTATTTAATCAAAATTTCAACTTGTTCTGTTACATCTTTTGACAAATTTAATTCTTCTGTTTTTTTATCAACCTGCTTGATTAAGTCATAATCAACATTTGGACGTTTTAGCAATTCTAAAAGTTTTATGCCTCTATCAATTTTTTCTGTTTTACCATCAAAAATTTTATTAACTTCTTCAGCTCTTTCCATTGGAATTTTATCTATTGCAAGTCTTTCAAGTTCACTTTTTATTGTATTTTGTTTATTTGTAAACACTTCAAATTGAGCTTCATCGATAAGTCCTATTTTGTGTCCTATTGGAGTTAAACGAGCATCTGCGTTATCTTGTCTTAACAACAACCTGTATTCAGAACGAGAAGTCAGCATTCTATATGGGTCTTGAATATCTTTTGTAACTAAATCATCAATCAAAGTTCCAATGTATGATGAACTTCTTGAAAGTTCTAGCATTTCAGAATGATTTAGATAATTATATGCGTTGATACCAGCAATCAAACCTTGAGCCGCAGCTTCTTCATAACCTGATGTACCGTTGATTTGTCCAGCATTGAACAAACCTTTTACAAGTTTTGTCATCAATGAATGAGTTATTTGAACAGCTGGAATATAGTCATATTCAACTGCATAAGCTGGTTTTATAATATGACATTTTTCAAGACCTGGAAGTGAACGAAGCATTTTAAATTGAACTTCGTGAGGCAAACTTGTTGAAAAACCTTGAACATAAACTTCATAAGTGCTTAATCCTTCAGGCTCAATAAAAATATGATGTGAAGGGTTTGAAGCAAATCTAACAATTTTATCTTCAATAGAAGGACAATATCTAGGTCCAACCCCTTGAATTAAGCCTTGATACATAGGTGATTT
>JAZLGV010000067.1:0-2486 GCA_045616505.1 Candidatus Gastranaerophilaceae bacterium
CCTATTAACAATATTACTACATAAAAGAGTAAAATTAAACCTTTAAAAAATAACGAGCCCTTTGACTTGTTCATTTAAAACTATACTTTTACTTTTAAGAATTCCGAAATCATGTCGAGTTGAACTATCAAGGTATTCAAATACGTCAATAAACGATTTAGCAGAAAAATATTGAGGAAAAGCAATTCCCATTTTTTACATTGATCAACAAAAAGCATTGCATTCATATCAAGAGTGTCTTTTAAGCATTCATAGTAAACAAATGTTTTGTTCTGCTTATTAACATTTAGAATAAGAGCTGTTTTTCCAACTATTCTTTTACCATAAATTGCTATAGCTTGATTAGTTTTTTTAAAGAATTCTTCTAATTGATTAATTCCTTTATTTTAGAATAAAATATAGTTCACTCCTTTACTGACTTTTTTATCACTGGCTTTTTTGTCACTAAAATATACATTTGGTTTTTTGATTCATCAACAAAAATGAAAAAATAAGTTTAATTTCATATTTTTTGCGTTTTTCACTAATAGCCTGGCTATATTTTTTATTAATTCCACTAAGGGACGAATACACTATATTAAGCTTTAAGCATATTTATTGGAACAATATATATTCCGTCTTTGATTTGTGCATCACCACATGCTGTAACAATCATTTTAAATGAAGGTTTTACTTGGTTATTTTCTAATATTTTATTTTCAATTGTTTTTAAGTTCGATATTCCTTCATTAATTAATTGTTCTCCGCCTAATTTTATTTCAACAAGACCATATTTGCCGTTTGTAAGTCTAATGACTGCATCGCACTCTAATCCATTACCATCTCTGAAATGTCTTATTTCGCCTCCTAGTGTATCGGCATAAATAGACAACTCTTTAACAACAAAATCCTCAAATAACAAACCGAAAGTATTCGGATCATTTAATAGATCATTAGGAGACATTCTTAAAGAATATGCCGCAATTGATGTATCAACAAAATGTCTTGTTGGTGATGTGATTATTACAGTTTTACTTCTAAAATTAGGATTCCACGCTTCTACATCTTTAATTATGTATAAATCATTTAGTGCTTCTAAATACTCATCAAATGTGTCCTCGTCAATTTTTCTATCATCATGTTTGCAAATATCATCAATTAATATAGATTTCCTAGCTTCTGTTGAGATATTTCTTGCATAGCTCCTTAAAATCATATTAAAAATTAGCGGTTTTTTATTCCTAAATTTTTTATTTTTAGAATTTTCAAATTCAAATAATGTTGAGCAATAATTAGAAGTGATTTTGAGAGCTTTATCTCTATCGGTCACTAAAGAAAGTGGCCAACCTCCTCTACAAATATAAAAAGCTGTATCTAACAAACTATAATTATTATTAATAATAAATAACTCTTTTTTTTCATTAAATAAATCAACCAAAGATACTAGTCCACTAGATTCATTTGATTCATACAAGCTCATTGGCCTCATCTTAACTGTAACAATGCGACCAGCACCACTATGATAAATATTATCTTTATTAGCAGGAGTCGAACTACCAGTAAATATAAACTGGGCAAATTTATTTTCGCTATGATCAATTTTGCTCCTTGCACAATTCCATAAATCTGGAACATTTTGCCATTCATCAATTAAGCGAGGACGATCACCAACTAATATAGCTTCTGGATTTGCCTCAACCATTTCTATTTTTTGCTTTGTGTCTAATGAATATTTGCTTTTAGCAAAAAGTTCTGATGTAGTTGTTTTTCCACAGAACTTTGGACCAGCAACCACAACAACACCAGATGTTTCCAAAGCTTCTTTTATTTGTTTTTCAATATAACGTTTAAAATATGCCATAATTTTATCTCCAAGAGTATTATAAAAAACTTCTATTATAAAATCAAGAAAATCACTAGTTTCTTTTAAATAATTTCCCCCACTTTCTACTAAGAATTTTTCCCTACTTTCTATTTCCAAGAATTTTTTTATTTTTAGGAATAAGATGAAAGAGCTCAAAGATTATAAAAAAATCGGCATAATACCGATTTCTTTAAGTTTATGTTTAACTCGTCTAATTTGGACGGGACAACATTATTTTAAACGTGAATGGTCAAAATTAAATTGCTTTTCAATTTCAAAAATAGGTACATGCTCAAATAAATGCATTTTCACATACTTGAGCTTTTCTTCTAGTGTTATTTGCATATAAAAATCCCTCCTCTATTTTAACCTATATTGGTCAAAATTTTGGGGGGAATTTCATTTAACTGGCGGAGATTTAGAGATTCGAACTCTAGCTAGACCGGAGGCCTACTATCGGTTTTCAAGACCGACCCCTTCAACCACTTGGGTAAATCTCCGTTTGGTGGACCCGGCTGATCCTGACACAGCAACCGATCGGTTATGGGCCGAGCGCTCTTCCTTTGAGCTACGGGTCCAGTGGGTTCGGCAAATAGAATAACACAAATTATAACTTATAGTTAGAACTTTTTAATTTTTCTAT
>JAZLGV010000068.1:0-3074 GCA_045616505.1 Candidatus Gastranaerophilaceae bacterium
TGCGTCATTCCGAACTTGGTTAAGCTAAACAAAAACAAACCCCTCCTGCGTCACCCTGAACTTGTTTCAGGGTCTTATTAATTTGTAAGCTTGTCATTTATGTTGATAAGATTATGGAAAAATGTCTGGTTTTCCACGGAATCTTATCAATTGACAAAGTGGAAGTTGATTGAATTAGTTTTATGTTTCTACTCATAGCAGGAAAGATGCTGAACCAAGTTCAGCATGACAAACGGTTGCAATAGCCGAAAAGATGCTGAAATAAATTCAGCATGACGTGTTATTTGTTATCTTTTATTATTTAAACTCTAAATTGATGTAATATTATGGCTTGTTACATATTCTCTAATTGCATCTATTGTATATGGTTTTACTGTATTATGACCATCATGAGGATGCGGAATTGTAATAGGTGTTTCGCCTGCTTTTACAAAATTACAATGAGAACCTTTACCGCCACGAGAAGAAAAGCCTAATTTTTCCAAAAAAGTTGCCGCTTCATCAAAAGACATTTTTATTTTATTAGACATTTTAGGACTTCTAATTTCATTTAACATCTTATCCCATTTTCCTTCAAAACTTACTGCTGGAAGCGCATAAGCTCTTGCTGCGGCAGAAGCAGCTGAAGAAACATACTCTTTTGAAGTATTATTTATTGGATTTGTAACAACACTTGCAGGCTTAACATCAGAAACAGCCTGAATTTTTGAAACATTTGATAAATTCTGTAATTCCATCTAACCACCTTTAAAAATATATATTTTAATAAAGTAAAAAACTTAAAAAAAATTGCTTAACAAAAAAAATTGTAGTTTATTATGTGCTAAAATATGAACAGGGGTAAAATATGCAAACAACAAAAGGAATGAGAATACATATAGGGATTTTCGGCAAACGTAATGTCGGAAAATCTAGTATTATCAACGCATTAACAGGACAAGATATTTCTATCGTGTCTGACACCGCAGGAACAACAACCGATATAGTTGAAAAATCAATGGAACTTTTACCTCTTGGACCTGTTGTTTTTATTGACACAGCAGGGATTGATGATGTCGGAGAACTTGGAACTCAAAGAATTGAAAAGACTTACAAAGTGCTTGATAGAATTGACATAGCACTTATCGTGTTTGACGAAAACGGAATAGATAATTTTGAACAAAATTTAATAAATGAGTTTAACCAAAGAAAAACACCTTTTATTTTGGTTGAAAATAAAATCGACACACATTCAACTTCAACTAAAATCGACACTAACGCAAAAGACATAATACAAATTTCTGCAAAAGAAAATTTGAATATTGAAAAACTTAAACAAAGCATTATAAAAAATGTTCCTGAAAATTATTTTGAAAATATAAAAATTGTTGGCGATTTGATTTCAGAAGAAGAAACCGCAGTTCTTGTCGTACCTTGTGATTTTGAAGCACCAAAAGGACGTTTAATACTTCCTCAAGTACAAACTATCAGAGATTTATTAGACAATAATTCAACTGCAATTATCACCAAAACTGAAACATTAGAAAAAACATTAAACAACTTAAAAACCCCACCAGCAATAGTTATAACAGACTCTCAAGCCTTTGCAGAAGTTTCAAAAATCGTGCCGAAAGAAATTAAACTAACATCTTTTTCAATCCTTTTTGCAAGACTAAAAGGTGATTTAAAAGAAATGGTAAAAGGCGCAACCGCTATTTCTAAACTAAAAACAGGCGACAAAGTTTTGATTTGCGAATCTTGCACTCACCAAAATATCGGTGATGATATTGCAAGAGTAAAAATACCAAAACTTATCAAGAAAAAAACTAATGCTGATATAGAATTTGAACACTATGCAGGACACGATTTTCCTGCTAATATAAATGAATATAAAATGATTATTCATTGTGGCGCTTGTATGACAAATAGAAAAGAAATTCTTTCACGCATACTTAAAGCAAAAGAAGCGAATGTTCCTATTTCAAACTACGGACTTACAATCGCTTATTCTCTAAATATTTTTGAAAGAGCATTAGAAGTTTTTCCTGACATTCTTGAAGAATACAAAAAATTAACTAAATAAGGAGTTTTTAAAGTGCAAAATTTTACAGACATCAAAAAAATTGAAGCAACAGAAATAGAAGAAATACTAAAATTAGCAAACGATTTTGAACAAAACAAAACACAATCATCATGCGCAGGAAAACATATTGCACTATTTTTTATGGAACCATCTACAAGAACTCGCTTTAGTTTTGAAATGGCAGCAAACAAATTAAATTTGCACAAATATCAATTTTCAAGTTCAACACTTGCCAAAGGTGAATCATTAAAAGATGCTATCGAAAACCTTTATCAACTTGGTATCTCTTGCGTTGTGTTAAGACACCCACAAGCAGGTATTTTCGATACTTTGATTGGTGAAATCAACTGTCCAATGCACTTTATCAATGCAGGAGATGGAAACCACACTCACCCAACCCAAGCAATGCTTGACTTATACACTATGAACAAAATTTTAGGCTCTGTAAAAGGTAAAAAAATCTCAATTATCGGAGATATAAAACACTCAAGAGTCGCTCACGCTAATGTTACTTTGCTCAAAAAATTTGGTGCAGATATTTGGATATGTGCGCCTGATTACTTCAAAGATGAAATAAAAGATGTAACAATAACAAGAAATCTAAAAGACGCACTAAAAGATGCAAGCGTTGCAATGACACTTAGAGTACAAAAAGAACGTCTTGAAGATAGAATACCTATCTTTGACTATATTCACGACTACGGTATCACAATGAAAAAATTGCAAGAATATGCACCAAAAGACGTGATTTTAATGCACCCAGGTCCAGTAAATAGAGATGTTGAAATCGCATCAGATGTATTAGATAGCAAATATGGACAAACAATTCTTGACCAAGCTCACAATGGAGTTTTTGTAAGAATGGCAATCATCGACACCCTTTTGAGATAAGATACCAATGTCAAAACGGACACAAAAAGGGACCTTACCAAATTTTAATGAAACGTAAAAATCAGTCATCAAATTCTTCCTTCAAAATATATCATAAGTTGATTGAGAATTAAACCCCAAT
>JAZLGV010000069.1:0-14338 GCA_045616505.1 Candidatus Gastranaerophilaceae bacterium
GGAGTCGTTATGAAAAATGATACTTATTTGGTAGGAATTAATGAATTAGAAAACAAAATGGAAATCGTTACAGAATTGGTAAACGAATTCTTTGAAGGTTTGATTGATGAAATAAGAATTAAACAAACTGTTTAGTAAGCAAGATGGATATTAAAAGAGATTTGGCACAGCAGATGAGTTATTTGCTGTGCTTTTCATTTATTAATAATTATATCGTTCTACATCTCTAAAATTATTTGGATTTGTACGTTGTTCATTCTCATCAATCACATACAACGCAGATACCTCAACAACATTTCGGTGCGAATTTCTTGGGAAATTTAATGTTGGATTATACTCTAAAGATTTTATCATTCTCTTAACTAACTGAATATCTTCTTCATACATATTTAAAGAAAATACATTTATATCAGTAATTGTTCCATCTGAATGAACTTTAAATTTGTAATAAAACCAAGTCATTGTTTCATACTTGTTCAATTCTCTCACAGAATAACTTGTTTCTAAAACTAGGTTTACAACATTACTACGCCATGTAGCCCAATCTATATCACGCTGTTTTTGGGCAACTTCAACCGGTTTGCTTGTACTAAAAACACCGTTGTTTATATTATTATTACTATTGTGCGCATCCCAACCATTATTTTCTACAACACCATTTGTTCTTACACTATTATTGTTTTTATAAATAATGTTTTTGTTTTGCGTATTAACAGACAAATTATTTGCATTAACAGCACGATTATTTTTAGTCAAACTTTTATTTTGAACACTATTAACATTAGAAAAACTTACTGCTTGTAAACTTTGATTTGAATCATTATCAAGTGTAACATTTTGATTAGAAAAATTTACTCTTGTAATAATGGGAGATTTAACACAACAAAAGCCGGCAGAAACAATTAGAAATATAACAATACCAATTATTAGCGACTTATTTGACATATTAAGATATCCTTATAAGTAAATTATTGTAATTATGTATCTTATAATATGTAGAACTCAAAAGTGTTGTTTCAGCTATCAACAATGCAGTTGGAACAAGAGCAGTAACGCAACTCAAGAAAAAACCTTGAGGGTCTGAACCAATTTCACTAATAAAGTATGAAACATTCATTGTAAATTCAATCAAAATAATAATACATGCGATAGTAAGAGTAATAATTTTTTCTCTTGTTAAATTTCTTACACCATCAACACCTAAAATATTACATCCGTGATAAGAAAAATCTGTAAATCCGTCAAATTTAATAGTTTCTGAACCGTTAATTTGTTTCGTAATTGTAAATGCTCTTGTAAAAGCAAAAAATGCAAACACAATTAAGAAAGTCGATAAAACTAAGAAAATAGGACTAAAACGTAAACCTGAAATTCTTACCCAGTTTGCAGCTTCTGGAAAACATGATGCCAAAGTATTTGAAACCCCATAAGCCAAAAATGGTGCTGTCAAAATACCAATAAATGTTTCCACTATTGAACGTAATTGTTCGTTTAACAAAGCATTTTTTATAGAATCAATTTTTCTATCTGATAAATTTGCAATATAATTTTCAATTTGAGCTCTGTAATTTCTCATTACACCTTCTAAATCAGCTCTATATTCAATATTGATAAGGTTTTTCTTATTCATCCCATATTGATTTTTCATATAACCAGCGGCGATAGAAACTGCTGCCAAACCACCGACAAAGAATAATGAAATCAAGAATGAAAAGAATACAAAATTCGGAATTTGATTATAATACATCATATTTAACAAATAAATTAAAAAGAAGAAAGAACAAGAAACCATAAACATAAAAGAATGAGGGAATTCAGATTTCTTGCTTTTATTTTTTAAATTTTCTACTCTAAAATATAAAAATACTGAATGTTTTAGCATCATAGCAATTGTTAAAGTCATCAAAGAAAAACCTATCAAAAAACCAACATTTGTTGATAAATTTAAACCTGAACTTCCGTTAGAAATTGAAAAACCTAACATAAAGTTAGTAACACCAAACGCAGAAACAACTGATAACAATACAGTTATTGCATTTAGCAAAAACAAGAAAGAAAATACAGATAACATATTTTCTTTTAATTCCATAACGCTTGCGCCAATTTCTTGTATAATACGAACTCTTGCATTTTCAACTTCACTTGAAAAAATACCTGCTGTACTTTGAGTAACTAAATTATCTTGAGTTTGAGTATTATATTCAACAGTTACAGAAATCGGTTCAACAACTGTTTTTACAGACAAAACAAAAGTTTTATCAACTAAAACCTTTGTGAAAGATTGACCATTAAACAATATATCAGCATTTTCACTTACATTTATCAACACATATTTTTGATACTTTGGAACAAAAGCCATTGTTACTGAAAATTTATCCTCTATATCCGAAAGAACAAAATCTGAACCATCTAATGAACCGATAGTTACTGAAGTTTTATTTTCAAATTCTTTTAAATCGTTTTTATACTTTACCGATACTTTCATCATTTACCTTCCAATTGCCGCCAAAAATCTTCTCATTGCTTTGTTTACAGTTGTTTCAGGAGCAACTATCAACTTTTCTTCTCCTAATACAGGAGTTAAAGTTTCTTTTACTACATCCAATTTTTCTGGAGCTGCAAATAAAAACATCATTGAAAATTCAGGTATTTGAGTTTTTAATGTTTTTACTTCATTTGGAAAAGTTTTCCAATCGATTTGATTTTCAGTATTTCCTTCGTTTTCCAAATCTCCAAGAACAACAATAGACGGAATATAACCCATAGATTTCATGTTGCGAACATGGTTAAATGCTTTTTTCATAGACAAACCATAAGCTGTACCATATTCTTTTTCATCATACTTAGTAAAGCTTTCCATT
The DNA here is from genome assembly GCA_045616505.1 of Candidatus Gastranaerophilaceae bacterium. Lineage (GTDB taxonomy): Bacteria > Cyanobacteriota > Vampirovibrionia > Gastranaerophilales > Gastranaerophilaceae > JAKSUT01. The sequence goes on from JAZLGV010000069.1 coordinate 2,862, forward strand.
GACTTATTTATTTCTGAAAAAGCTTGCGGAGAGCCTTCATAAATCAAATAAGAATTTTCTGACACTCTTAAAATTTTTATATGATCTTCAGGATCTAACATTCCGCATAATTGTCTTATTGTCAATCTTTCCTTTTGCAAATTTGCTTGATTTGAAGCTGAAGCATCAACCAAAAAGATAACAGCGGCTTTTTTAAAATCATCTACTTTAATTTTTGACAAACCAAAAATACAAAGTACCAAAAATGAAAAACATAATATTGAAAAAATTATAATTTTTAAATTCTTTGTCATCTCATAACCTCTTTTGTGAAAATTATAACATGAAATAACTCAATCTACAAAACTAAAATATTGAATATTTAACTATTTTTCAGATTTGTACTAAAATAAAAATATGAAAAAAGAAGAATTAGCAGTTGAATATTTCAAACAAGGTTATAATTGCGCACAAGCAGTTTTTGCAACATACGCAGAAGAACTAGGTTTACCAAAAGAAACAGCACTAAAAATCGCATCTTCATTCGGTGGCGGAATGGGAAAACTAAGAGAAGTTTGCGGTGCAGTAAGCGGAATGTTTATGGTTGCAGGCTTGAAATATGGGTATAAAGATGCAGATTTAACCCAAGAAGAAAAAGGCAAACACTACAAACTTATCCAAGAATTAGGATTAGAATTCAAAAAAGAGTTTGGCTCAATAAGATGTTGCGAACTTTTAGGGATAAATTTTGACGGAAGCGTAAACCCTCAACTTAGAACAAAAGAATATTATCAAAAAAGACCTTGCGAAGAATGTATCAGAGAAGCCGTAAAAATATTTGAAAAAGCATCAGACAAGTTCAATACTGACAAAGTGTAAATCAATATCAACTTTTTCTAAACGTTTTTTATATTCTTCAACAGTATTACTTGATTGTTTTATTTTTAAAATCAAAGCATAATCGTTTTCTGCGACATTAAACAACCTAAAATCTTCTACTTTACTAACTCCATCCTTTTCTATTTGTTCTTTTATTATATTTTTCAAATTCTCATCTTGCGTATCCAATAAAACACCGACACTGTTTTTAACAAGCCCACAAGCCCATCTTAAAATTATCACTCCACCAACTATTCCCATCAATGCGTCTAAGAATATTAAATTAAAGAACTTACCAAATACCAAAGCAACAATCGCCAGAACAGAAGTCAAAACATCTGCCAAAATATGCAAATAGGCTGATTTATAATTAACATTTTCACTTCTATTGTGTTTGTAAGAATGATGAAAAGAATGATTATTACCCATTATTTTCAAACACAACAAATTCACAACTAAACCTACAACTACAACTATCATTGCTTCATCAAAAGCGATTTTATCAGGATTAAACAGTCTTAACACAGATTCAAACATCAACATAAATGCAGTTAAACCCAAAAACAACGAACTTGTATAACCTGCAAGCACGCCTATTTTACCTGTTCCAAACGCAAAACAATTACTGTTTGACATTTTTCTAATTAACACAAACGAAAAATAAGTAATAGAAAAAGCCAAAACATGAGTTCCCATATGCCAACCATCTGCAAGAAGTGCCATTGAATTACTTATATAACCAAAAACTATTTCAACTAACATCGTCAAAAGAGTTAGCAATATAACAAACAAAGTTCTTTTTTCCATTTCAATATTTTGCATATACAATGCCTTATTTATCTGAAACCAATAACAGAATATCGCTTAAAACTTTTTTTTGCAATTTTGTTTTTGCAAAAGAAATTTCTTTTATATCTTCTAATTTTTTTCCTATTATATAACTTTTTAACTTATCAAAAATTTCTGTTTCTAAAGCATCTGTTGAAGGTTCAAAAAATACAAATTTTCCATCCTCTAAAACATAAACAAGTTCAAAAAAGCCCCAATCGAAATTTCCGCTTACTCTTATACCTTCTTCTTTATATTTTGCAAATAGCCATTCTCTTGAGCCGTATTTTTGAGTAATTTCTTTAACTTGTTTTATATCTACCACATTTTCAAGATTTTGAATACCGTATTCTTTTTCAAATTCTTCACTTATCGATTTCATTATCTCTTCTTTTGAAATATCAGGTTTAATTTCTTTCAAATTAATAACTCTTGATTTAACAGAAGAAACAGAATGTTTTTTTATTTTCATTTTATTTGGAGTAAGACAATTTTTTATTAATTCAACATCAGTATCAATAAGAATTGTCCCGTGATGCAAACCAGATGTTTTTGTTTTATAAAAAGCATTTCCTGAAAATTTTTTACCGTCAATCTCTACATCATTACGTCCAGAAAGATTTGCTAAAACACCTAAATTTTTCAATGCTTTTAAAATAACCTCAAATTGTCTTTTTACGTCATACAAATCTTTTGACATAACAAATGAAAAATTTAGATTATTCTTGTCATGATAAACCGCGCCACCGCCTGTAATTCTTCTTGAAACCTTAATTTGATTTTGTTCCATATAATTTAAATTACATTCTTTATAAGGGTTTTGATGTTTTCCAATAACAACAGTCTTATCATTTGTCCACAAAAAAAGAATAGCGACATTTTTGTTTTTTGTAGCATAATCCAAAAGACAAGTTTCAAAAGCTAAATTTTCATACACATCTGTTTTATCAGACTTTACAATTAATACGTTTGTCATAAAACAAGACTATAACAAAAAGGCACAAAATGTAAACATTTTGTGCCTTTTTGTTATTTTAAATTTTAAATTTTAACAGATTATCTAATAGCACTTAATGCTGATTCAACTGTACCTCTTTCTTTTGTATATGCGTCTATTTGCATATCCAATTTCTTTTCCAAATTCTGTAAAGCTTCTTTTCTTGCTTCCAATTGCTTTGCAGCTGGACTTTTTGGATCTAAATCAGAACCAGCATCAAGCAATTCGGCAACACTTCGTTGCAAACTAATTTTTGCTTGTTGTGCTTGGCTTATTTTGTAATCCAAATCACTTGTTCTTGAGATTTTTTGTTGTGACGCTACTGTTGAAAGTACAATACCCATTGTTTTAGTCCTTTATCTTAGTTGATTAAGTTTTTGACCTTGTAGGAAAACGTGATCACTATTACTTGCAATCAAGGATTCCATTTTTTGTAATTGTCTTCTGTGGTAAGTAACTCTGTATTTTGACATTTTGATTTTTTTGTTAATTGTCAAAAACTCTTTGAGTTTCCCTACAATAGACTGTTGTAGAATTTTTATCGGATCATGCCTTCTTATATAACCTTGTGAAAACCCGATGAAATTTCTAAACCTTTTGATATTTAAAGCTATGACTTGTCGGAGTTGCAACTTTGCTTGCCCTCATCATAGACTTACAATAATATAAAAACATGTTTTTTAGCATTATTGCTCATTCTCAACAATTATGTTAACATGTCTTAACTATTTGCAGTCTATCTTATCGCCTGTAACACTTTGAAAGAACACAGTATTCTTTCTCTCTAAATCATGTATCGACAAACTATCCCTAAACTTTACCGCATTTTCAACAGAACAAGGAGTTTTGCAATAAATCTTTACAAAACTATTTGCTACTATATTATTTTTAAAAATGTAATTTAATAAAGTTCTTATAAAAGTTCTGGCAAACATAAATAAAAATCCTACATGTTTTGAATAGCTTTACTTTTAGAATCAACATCTTCTTTAAGCATTTTCTTAATTACATCGCCTTGTGTATCAAGCATTTTGCAAACTGCTTCAATATTTTTAACCTTGTTTGTCAAAATAACATCAGCGTTATTTACAACCTTACCTGCAGCACTTTCAACAGCAGCAAGTACGGCAGAACCAGTACCTTGCATTACGTTACCTGCAAGGATTGCACCTAAACCATATTCGCCCATATAAGGTGCTGCAGCTTGTGCAATACCACCAATACCAGAAATCAAACCTGCAGTTTGTATTAAAATACCTTTACCAAAATTTGAAAATGCACTTGCAGTACCTGCAGCATAAGCAGTAGAAGTTGCAATATCTGCGATACTTCCAACGCTTGAAGCGTAACCTGTAGGATACCCAACACAATCAAGTATAGATGCTGCTTGTCCTGTTGCGTAACCATCTAAACCTGCAGCAAAACCTGTATAAGTTTCTAGCCCATAAGAAGCTGACGGAGTTGGGCCATTTGAATAAAAAGAAGTACCTGGAATTGCATAAGTTGTGTTTTTACCAAGTTGTGTCATAAACGAAGATGGCGCAAACAAAGATGCTAAATTATAAAAGAATCCACCTGCAGCTTCAAAGCCACTACCTGTTGAACCACTTGCACCAGAAACAGTCAAATCTCTTAACTGATCATAAGTTTCAAATAATTGCGCTTTTGCAGAGCCACTAGCTGAACCCCATTTGTTTGCTATTACAAGTAAACTATCGTTTTTGTATGACATAAATACCTCTTAATTTTCTTAAAAACTTTTTGAAAAACACTTTTAAAACTATTATTATGAGAATGTTTTGAAAGTAGATTCAACGTTTTTATCAATAACTTTCTTAACAGCATCCATTTCTGTTGATAGAGCATCTTGTTCTGTATCAAGTTGTTTCAATTTCATTTCTAAAGTTCTATCTTCTTGTTGGATTTTTTCTGTTTTTGCGTTAATTTCATTTACTCTTTGTTGATATACTTGTTGTTGATAATTATATTCGTTCATAGCATCGTTATACGCATTTTGGTCAGTTTCAGTTCTTGATGACAATGGGAAAGAAGTTGAAAAACCATCCAAAGTTACACTTGAACATCTTCCACTTGTTTCTCTTTGAACATAAGCGTATTTTGTATCATATATTCTATTGTCCATATTCGCTGCATAACAGTTTTTTACAGGTTTTCCTGCTACCGAATCTGCTTGATCGTCTAATGATATATAATAAATTTGACCACCACGGCTATAACTAAATATCTTTTTCTTATCATTAGGATCAGCGCTATTAAAATTATTTACTACAGAAATATCTGTTCTACCTGCAAAATCTTTTGCAATTTGTGTTAATGCAGTTTTATCTTTTGTTTCATCGTATGGAGATAAATCTGCTGCACCGTAAGTGTATCTTGTAGGAGTTACACTAGTATCAATAACAATAGGAATATTACTAAATTCCTTATACAAACCTGTATATTGTTTTTCATCATGATAATAAGTAACTTGAGCATTGAATTTAGGCGCTTGTGTACTATCTTCTGCAACATTTGTGATTGTGTAATCATAAGCACCATCTGTAAAACCATAAACGGTAGAAGTATAATCAATAGATTTTGGTGCAACTGGAACTTGCAAACTCATTAACTCAGTAAATAAGCCACCACTTTCGTTTGCCAAATTTACACGTTGTTGGTTAATCTGTTGTCCTTCGTACTCAACGTTACTTTTTCTTGCTGTCAATTCAATTAACCTTGCTTGTGAAGCTGCCATACCCATAGCGAGTTTCTCCTTTTTATTCTTGTAATACTTATTTTCTTAATGAGGAATTTTAAATAGTCAACATATTTTTAAAATTAAATTTTTAAATATACTACTACACTAGATTATACGATATTGAGCATTGTAAATTCACTATTTTTCAAGAAAAATCCACTATATAGATTAGGGAAAAATCTAAAGTTCAACCAAATAATGTAGATAAAATTTGTAAAAAAAAAGACAAAAAGAAAAAAGAAAACTAAAATAAAAAATATGCTGATATGGCTCAGGTGGTAGAGCAACTGATTCGTAATCAGTAGGTCGGGGGTTCGATTCCCCCTATCAGCTTGTAATAAAGATAAGATTTTTCGTAAATTTAACAAATTTTTAAAAAACTAGCAAAAAAATATTTTTTTGATTTTTATAATAATATAATTAAAAAACTATGTATTAAAAATATAAAACATTTGCCTTTTTTAATAATTAATTATAAAATTAACAATACGTATTGAGGAGAAGAAATGAACAAAGAAGAATTAGTAGAAATAATGAATAGCCAAATTACGATTATAAATCAAGATTTAACCCCAGAACAAAAAAGAGATTTTATCGTTGAACTTGTAAAAAACTGGAAAAATGAAAAAACCGTAATTACAAATTACGAATTAGAATTAGAAGAAAAAGAAATGATTGCATAACGCAATTTGAATTTTACAAATAATTCGTTTAACAAAGGTGAGTTTTAATTAATTTTAAAACTCACCTTTTACACCTTATATCACTTATTGAAAAATTTTTCTTACTTATTAAAATCTTTAGCTAATTTTTTCAATTCAATAGCCAATTTTTTTGCTGCAGCTTTATCTTGTTCAGCTTTTGCAATGCTATCAGTAAAATCACTCATTTTCATGTTTTTAATATATGTAGTATAAGTTTCTATGCTGCCTTTAATTTTTGAAAAGAAATTTTTGCCTTTCTTGGCAACAACAAATTTTGTTTTATCAAGACCGTCTTTTTGAAAACTTGAAACTTTTATATTAAATTCTTTGGCAGCTTTCTTAATTTCCGGATTTATATAAACAGCTTTTTTTGTAGTATTTGCTACATTTTTTGCAAATTTTAAATTACCAAAATTTTGTGCTGAATAATTTTTTGTAATTTCCATTTCCACCTCTTCATTATGTTCACGATTTCTTAAAACCCATCAAAACAAAAAATTGCCAAAATTTAAACATGTTTTTAAAAATTAAGTGATAAAATATACATATACTACAAGACACAAATAAGGCTCAAATGGTTAAATATTCAGTAATTATACCGATTTATAACGCAGAAAAATATCTTAACGAAACTTTAAGAAGTATTCAAGAACAAAGTTTTGAAGATTTTGAAGTTCTTTGTGTTGATGACAACAGTGAAGATAACTCTTTGACTATCATCAACGAATACACAAAAAACGATAAAAGATTTAAACTTCTTAAAACACCAACGCATCAAGGCCCTGGGTTTTCAAGAAATTTTGCACTCAAACACACAAACGGGGAATACATCGCATGCGTTGATGCTGATGACATTACACATAAAGATTTTTTAAAATTACCTTGCAAAATTCTTGATGAAAAAAAAGATATCGATGCCGTATGGATAAAGCCTCAAATTTATTGGCAAGAAAAGGATTTAACAACAAAATTTGATAACTTTCATAAATTAAGAGATGAAAAAGAAGGACAATTAACAATAACTCCTGAAAACATAACTGATTATCCTGCATATTCTTGGTACAAATTTTTCAGAAAATCACTTTTAAATAAAACCATCTACTGGACAGAAAACAAAATATATGAAGACGTAGAATTTTACTACAGATTTTATACTCAACACAAAAAAGTCTATGTCATAGACCAAATACTATACACTTATCGCAGACACAAAGACTCCATTATAGGAACAAATCTTGCAAATAGAAATTTTACTCAACACCGAAACTTGTTTGAAGTAACTATAAACATCTATAAATATTTGATTGAAAAAAACTTATTTGAAGACTATAAAAAAACATTATTAGCTCTTCTAATCAAAAACATCAACGAATTTAACAAAGAAAAAACTTTTGCAAAAGCATTACACGCAACAATTTCATACACACTTAAAGAAATAAATTTTCCTGAAGCATATCTTGATTTAAGACAAGAATTACCTATAGATTGGCTCTAAGATAATTTGCTTTAACTTTACATAACAAAGAATTAAAAACGTCACCATTTTCAAAATAAATATTTGACATAATTTCATAGACTCTATAATTTTTAGTTTTTTGTTGTGTGTATTTGTAATAATAAAATAAAGCTACATCTGGTTTTTTCTTTGAAAAATAATATACGTCAGCAATTATTCTGTAAAATTCAATTTCACTCGGATATATCATTTTGCCAAATTTTGCAAATTTCAAAACATCGTCATGCAAACCTACTTCATATAATTTATCCAAAAATTCAAACATCCCTTCTAATGCTTCTATATACATCTCTGAACTGAATTTTTCAGGATATTCAAGATAAAAATCTTTCAAATAACTAAATTCATTTTGCAGTGAAAGTTTTTTCATTGAATTTTCTATCAACAAATCCAACGATTTAACTGACTTTTCTAATTTTTCGTCAACAATATAAGAGTCAAAAGCCAAATTATCTCTATTTTTTATATCTTTCACATTATTTTTTATATCTTCAACAAGTTTTAAAACATCTTCTTCACTCAAATCCTTATTTGAAAATTCAAACTCATCAACATCACAATTTTCATGTTCTAATTCTTTTATTTTTTTATTTAATCCATCTGCCAATTCAACAATATCTGGATTTGAACTACCAAGCAAATTCATTTTTCCTACAAGTTTTTGAGCCGCTTTTAAAATTTCTATTTTGTCACTTGTTTCGTTATGTGCAGAAATAAAAGAAGCAAGAAACAACTTATCTAATAAATTCTTATTTTCTAAATTATGTTTTTGATAAAAATCAAAAACATCTTCTACCATTGAAACTCTATCAACTTCGCAATCAACTTTTTTATGTATAACTTCACCACGCAAAGACGTATTGCGTAAATTATAAAAATGCAAAACTTCATTCATAAAAAAGATATTTTCGCACAAAGCGACATACTTCCACCAAAAACAATCGTCTTCATACAATTTTCCAACAGGAAAAATTATATCGTTTTCTTTTATAATTGATGCCTTATAAAGTTTATTCCAAGGAACAACAGGAATTTTAAATAAATCAATATCTTTTATTTGAATATTTCCAAAATATTTTTGTTTGAAATAATATTTTTCAAACCAATTTACACAGCAAGATTTATCATCTCTAATAACTTTTACACCCCAAGTGACCAAATCAGCATTTTCATTTTCCATATATTTCAAAGCTAATTCGTAAGTGTTTGGCTGAACATAATCATCAGAATCAACAAATCCAATATACTTTCCTGTCGCAGATTTTACCCCATTATTTCTAGCAGCTGAAGGTTCTTGATTTTCTTGTGAAATTATTTTTATTCGATTATCTTGTTGTGCATAAAACTCACATTTTTGCAAACTTTTATCTGTTGAACCGTCATTAACCAATATTATTTCAATATCCTTAAAAGTTTGAGTTGTTAAACTATTTAAACATTTTCCCAAATACTTTTCTGCGTTATAAATTGGAACTATTATAGATATTGTTGGCATAAAAAACTCCGAATATAAACTTTTAGTTAATAATAACACATATTTAAAACTTTTTGAAATATAATATTAATAACAAATATAAAGGAGATAAAATATGAAAATAGCTATTCCGACAGAAGAAGGAAAACTTTGCCCACATTTTGGACATTGCGAATCTTTTACTATCGCAACTGTTGATATGGAAAATCAAAAAATATTAGATGTTGAAAACACTATTCCAGAAGATGGTATTTCTTGCCAATCTGCAGGCTGGTTAGCAGAACAAGGCGTCAATGTCGTTATCGCAGGCGGAATGGGCGGACGTCCAATGCAAATGCTAGCAGAAAATGGTATTGAAATCCTAACAGGCTGCCCTCCAGTAAATGTAGATGAAGTAATTATGGCTTATGTTTCAGGAAACATCGTTACTGGTGAAAATTCTTGCGGCGGTGAACATCACCATTGTCACGGACATCACGAAAATGGAAATTGCTGTCATCACTAAAAACATATTTATTTAAAAGAAAAGGCGAAATTTTTAAAATAAAAATTTCGCCTTTTTCATATTTTAACCTACTTTACTATATTCATTTCTTTTAAAACTTCTGAAATTGAATTAACAAATTCATTTACAAAACCTCTATAATAGTATTCTTTCAATTCATCTGTGTATAAATTCACATTCATTACAACTGACCTAAACAAATTTACACAAGATTTTCTATGCGTCCATTTTTCAATATCTAAACCTAAAGATTTTAAACTATTATTAATTGAATTTTTATAAGTTTTATAATCTAAAGTTGTAGAAACAACCATATATCTGTTATTATCCAAATTTTCATGAGGAATAAAACACATTTTTTTCAATATTCTACTATTAAAATCATTAAATACATCTATATCGTCATTTCCCTCATAATTAAACGCATACAATAAAACATCTATATCTGCATCGTTAAAAATTCTTACATCTACACGTTTTCCACAAATAACTTTTGGAAATTCTTGCTTAAACAAATTAACGATATATTGAGCATCAATGATTTCATTTTTCAAAAATTTGCCATAACCAAAATCATTAAGCGGAACAATTCTATGTGCTAACCAACAAGCAGCCGCAGTTGCACCAGATTTTGACCCTTCTAAAACGTATTCGCCGAAATACAAATCCTCATCAGCTGGTTTTGTTGAACTTGAAATATAAGGAGCGTGAGATACAGTTGAAGATTTTGTAATTTTATTTTTATACAAAATCGCACCTGCAGGATATGGCAAATAACCTAATTTATGAGGATCAATTGTAATTGAATCAGCACAATCAAATGCACAAAAAGCATTATAAAGTTCTTTTGATGGCCAACCACCGCCCATATATTCTTTCACTTTTTCATAAGGTTTAATATTATTATCTTTATCTAAAAACAAAGATTTCACGTATCCACCATAAGCAGCATCTATATGAATAAAGAAAGATGAATTATATTCTTTTTCTAACCAATCTCTTGTTTCTTTAATCTTATCAATATAATCAACAGCTGAACTTTCTGTAGCACCTGCAATTGCTATAACAGAAACAATTGGCTCTCTATTTTCAACACATTGAACCAATTTATTTCTCAAATCATCAATATCCATGCACATATTTTCATCAACTGCAACTTGAACAACATTTTGCCTTCCAAAACCTAAAATTTCTGCTGCTTTTGGCCAAGAATAATGTTTTGTTGCAGAAATTAAAATTTTACCATTATAAAAATTTTCCATTCCAACATGAGAAATATTTCTTTTATTCACGAAAATATCTTGATAAATATCTCTTCCCCAATCTTCACTCAAAAAGTTTGCAGCTAGCATATTTACGGAATTTGGAGGTAAAGTTAACATCTCATATTCACTCATTTGTGATAATTTTCTAATAGTTCCATTTGCCTGTATTACATCAAAATCTTTATGAAAACTTTTAGCAACATCTTGTGCAATCAATGGAAAATATTTTGTATTTCGTACAACCCAAAGAGCCTCAATATTTGCAACAGTCCCCCCACCTGTCAAATGTCCCCAAGAAGTTTCTATATCGAAACCAACCATTTTTGCTAAATCTTTTGCGATTTCATATTCCATCTCAACAGTTACAGGCGAACCTTCGAAAGAAACATTATTCAAGTTATATAAAAGTGAAGCAAAATACCCAATAACAGAAGGCATAAATCTTTCTGACTGCATATGTCCTAAATATCTTGGAGAATGAAAAGGAATTGACCCATGCAAACGATTTAACATCTCTTGATAAACATCATTTAATCTTTTAACCCCTTCTTTATATCCATCAGAATTTTTAT
>JAZLGV010000070.1:0-14958 GCA_045616505.1 Candidatus Gastranaerophilaceae bacterium
CCATTGTTTTCAGAATGTTTGTAAATAGCATAAACCATAGATGGAGTAAATTCTTTAGAAGATAGACCATAACGTCCACCAATTACTCTGATATCTTTGTTTTCTAATGCTGCTACAACATCTAAGTATAAAGGTTCACCAATTGAACCAGGTTCTTTAGTTCTATCAAGAACTGCGATACGTTTTGTGCTAGAAGGCAAAGCTTCGTTAAAACGTTTTGTATCAAATGGTCTGTATAATCTAACTTTAACCAAACCATATTTAGTACCTTTTTTAGCGTTCAAGTATTCGATTGTTTCTTCAATAGTTTCACAACCAGAACCGATAGCTACGATTACATCAGTTGCATCAGGAGCACCAACATAATCAAATGGATGATATTGACGACCTGTAACTTTTGCAACTTTATCCATATATTCTTGAACGATTTCTGGAACAGCATCATAGTATTTATTAACTGTTTCACGTCCTTGGAAATATACGTCAGTGTTTTGAGCACCAACTTTACATTTTGGATCTTCTGGACGTAAAGCTCTTGCTCTGAATTCTTCAATATATTTTGGTTCAACTAAAGATGCGATATCTTCGTAAGAAATTTCTTCAATTTTGTGAACTTCGTGAGATGTTCTGAAACCATCGAAGAATTGCAAGAAAGGAACTTTAGCTTTGTAAGTTGCTAAGTGAGCAACTAAAGCCATATCCATTTCTTCTTGAACACTGTTAGCAGCCAACATAGCATAACCTGTGTTTCTGCAACCCATAACGTCAGTGTGATCACCAAAGATAGCTAATGATTGAGCTGCCAATGCACGAGCTGAAACGTGGATAACGTGAGGAATCATTTCCCCAGCTACTTTGTGCATTACAGGAATCATTAATAATAAACCTTGAGAAGCAGTATATGTAGATGTTAAAGCACCTGCTGCAAGTGAACCGTGAACAGCACCTGCTGCACCAGCTTCAGATTGCATTTCAGCAACTCTTACTTCTTTGCCCCAAATGTTTTTCTTATGTTGTGAAGCCCATTCATCAATCCATTCACCCATAGTAGATGAAGGAGTGATAGGGTAGATAGCTGAAACTTCGCTTAATGCATACGCAACGTGCGCTGCAGCGTAGTTACCATCAACTGTTATAGTTTTTTTTGGCATAATTACTAGACCCTCCTTTAAATTATCTTCCTAGTTTTCTTAATAACCATATACAAAAAAGATAACGCAAATATATCAAAAATACAAGAAAAAATTGCCAAATTTTAAATTTCGTGAAATTTATCACAAAATAAAATATTTGAATATATACGCTTCAAAAATTCCCATGTTATAATTTATAAATATAAAAGGAGTAATTAAACATGTTATTAGGTGTAAACATAGACCACGTTGCAACTCTTAGAAACGTAAGACAAGCAAAAGAACCAGATGTAATCAAAGCAGCATTGATTTGCGAAAACCTTGGAGTTGCTGGAATTACAACTCATTTAAGAGAAGATAGAAGACACATCAAAGATGATGATGTAATAAAATTAAAAACAATTTTACATACAAGATTAAATCTTGAAATGGCAATGACAGACGAAATGCAAAAAATCGCTCTTGAACTAAAACCAGCAGCTTGCTGCATTGTTCCTGAAAAAAGACAAGAATTAACAACAGAAGGTGGACTCGATGTAGCTGGGCAACAAAAAAGAGCAATAGAATTTGTAAAACCATTAAAAGATGCAGGTATTGAAGTAAGTATGTTTATAGATCCTGATGCAAAACAAATTGAAGCATCACACATCGCAGGAGCTCCATTTATTGAACTTCACACAGGTGCTTACGCAGAAGCATTCGGAACAAATCGTGAAAACACAGAATTTTTAAAACTTAAAAGTGCAGCAGTATTTGCACAAAGTTTAAATTTAAAAGTTAATGCAGGACACGGACTTGATTATGAAAACGTGAAAAGAATGCACGAAATTCCAAATCTTGTAGAACTAAATATTGGACACAGCATTATCGCAAGAGCCGTATTTGTTGGACTTGAAAAAGCTGTAAAAGAAATGAAAGATTTAATAGCTTAAAGGAGTATAAAATGAAAAGCGAACTTGAAGTTACACAAGAAATGCAACAAGTAGTAGAACAAATGAGATTAGACGATTTGGAAGAAAATCCAGATTTAGAAAACGAAATCTTTGATTGCGATTGTTGTGGAAAAAGCAAACCTCTTGCAGGCTCAGTTTTATACGAAAATAGTTATAGATTATGTAACGATTGCGTTTTATATGCAGAAGTTGGTTTTGAACTAAAAAAAATCAAATGCATTCAAGAATTAATAGACGCAATGGAAGATAAAAGATTAGAAGAAATTTGCGAATTTATAAAAAAAGATGAAGCTAGTATGAAAAATTAATTGTAAACAATTGTTACAAAAATCGAAATTTTTCATCAAAAAGTTAAAGTTTAAAAAAAATCTACCGATACACATAGTAAGGGTAAGTAAGTTACGGTAAAAAAGGAGTATCAGTAGAAAAATGGGTTTATCAGCTTCACAAGGCAGATTATTGACTCTAACTTCAAGATTATCAGATCTTGAATTAAGAGCTCAAACCATATCTAATCAAAAGATGCGTTTGACTACGTCTCAAACTGATGCTTCTACAAAATACCAAGAAGCATTAAACTTACAAAAGATAATGTACAACAACGGTCAAAGAGAAGTTCAAGCAACAGTTAAAAACTTAACTGAATTTTCAAACTCTGAAGACCAAAAATACTTAGTAACAAATTCTGGTGCATTAGTTGTAAGCGAAAAAATCGCAGGATTTTATGACGCAAACAAAGGCAACCTTGATGCATTTGTAAACGCATATATTTCAGACCATGAAAATGTAACTTATACTGATGGTTTCATAGGAAAAGCTGAAGGTTATACTAATAATGACCCAACAGCGCACAAAGAATACAATATTGCAAGTAGAGATGAATTAGCAAAATATGCTAAAAGTATTTTCCAAAAAATGGAAGCTAACGGATATAGCAAAGTCCCTACTTCTTGTATGAATGACCCACAATACTTAATGAAAAACTTAGTAAGTGGTAACTTCAACTTAGCAGAAGATAAATACTCTACTGAAAGCTACACTTATACAGATGCAGACGGTGTAGAAAAAACTAAAAATCGTACTAATTACACAGAATTCGATGTGTTAAACTATCAAACTGATGCTGATTATCTTTATGCAGAATCAGATGACACACAAATTGCAAGAGCTCAAGCTGAATATGATGCAACACTTGCAACTCTTGAAACTAAAGAAAAGAAATTAGATATGGAATTAAGCAACATCGAAACAGAACACTCTGCAATTCAAGAAGAAAAAGAAGGTTTAGAAAAAGTAATTAGTTCTAACACAGAAAGAACATTTAAATTATTTGCATAAAAACTTAAAATTTCATCCATTTATATTGTGTAAGAAATAAAAAATTGATATAATATATTGGTATGCAGAAAATAGCTCCTGAAGAAATTATAGATTTTAAGATTTTGCCATTCAATATCTATTCTGAATTTGGCGAAAAGATTTTCTCTGCCGGAGAAACATTAACTCCAGGTAAATTATTACAGCTAAAACATATGGCTGTATTATACAGAGATGACGAAAATATTAATGTAAAACAAACTGAAGAAACAGAAAACCAAGATGTAAGTTTTGCACTTCCTAACCAAGAAGTTCAATCTAACATTCCTGACGAAAAACCTTCAGAAAAGTTTTTTAAACAAGAACAAGAAACTGACACATCAGAAAGTTCTTTCCTTGATGAAGAATGGGAAATGGAAGATTTAGGTGGAGGCGAAATTGTTTCACCTAAAATCGAAAAAATAGAAACTTTACCAGAAGCACCAAAACCTGTTTTCAAAGCAAAAACTGACGAACAAATCGAAACAGAAAACATGCTAAACGAAGGTTTTGACATGAAACCTTCTACTATCACAAGAAACAAACTTTCTATTGACGATATTGATGTAACAGAATACAAAGGGCCTGTCAATAAAAACTCTAACATTGACGCTCAAACACAATTAAAAATAAAAGCATTCTTTTATAAAACTATTGATTCTGTTGGCAAAAAAAGCCCATTAGAAACATTAGGAATGTTTGCAAACATAAGAGATAAAATCGTTCAAGATATAATTTTGAATTCAGAAAAAGTTAAGTTATCTTCTCAATTAAAATTATTGGGAGAATATGATAGATGCCACTCTTTAAATACTGCAATTTTAAGTGGTGCAGTTGCAAGGCACATGGATTTATCTGAAACAATGATTTATAATATCGTATTAGCAGGACTTTTACACGATATTGGAAAAACAAAATTACCAAAAGAATTGTTAATGAATAATTCTTCATTAACAGCTAGAGAAGTTGAAGATTTAAGAAACCACACAAAAATTGGTTATAGAATGCTTAGAGCAGAAATGGATGTTCCAGAAAACATCGCTCAAGTAGCAAGAGATCACCATGAATTTAACGATGGTACAGGTTATCCAAGTGGTAAATCAGGAGAAAGCATCAACACTGAAACCCAAATCATCGCAGTATGTAATTTCTTTGATAACTTAACTTCAAACAGAACTTCATATCAAATTAGAAATACAAAAGAAGCCCTTAGAGTTATGCTTCAAATGGGAACAAAAAAATTCTCAGCTGATGCTCTTTATACTTTTGTTCATATGTTTAGCTACAACGACACAACAAACTTCGAAGAAATGGTACAACAACACTAAACCTATTCTTCACTTTTGCTAAACCAGCTTTTTCAATATTTTATATTGAAATTTTTGACTTTAATGTTTGAGCAGAATCTTCATAACCAGTTCTACCCATCAAAGCATAAGTGTAATTTTTAGCTTGTTCAACACCAGGTTGGTTAAAAGCATTAATATTATACAATTCACCAGCAATTGCAGTTTGAACTTCTAACATATAAAGCAATTGAGCAATATTATAACCATCAACCTTCGGTAATGAAATAGTAACATTTGGTCTTTGATAATCTACCAAAGCAACTTTTGTAGCGTCTGCTTCTGCATTAATCAAATCGTTAATAGTTTTTCCACCCAAATAACCTATTCCTGTGTACTCAAATATACTTGGAATTTCTACGATTTTATCAAAATTTTCAACTCTAATAAAACTAATAACTTTATTATTAGGACCTTCGTTATAAAGTTGAATTTGTGAATGTTGGTCTGTTACACCAAGAGCTTTTATTGGAGTAGGTCCACAATTAACTTTTTCACCGTTATTATTAAATTCTTTTCCTAATGATTCAGCCCAAAGTTGAACATACCAATCAGAAACATATTTTAATCTTGAAGAATAAGGCATCATTACAGAAAGATTTTTACCTTTTTTAGTATCCATCAAGTAATGAATTAAAGCATTTTGAGCAGCGATATTATTATTAACATCGGTATTTTTCAACGCCAAATCCATATCTTTAATACCATTGATAATTTCATCAATATCAATACCAACTAATGCTAAAGGTAACAAACCTACTGCTGAAAATACCGAAAATCTTCCACCTACATCATCAGGAACAACAAAAGATTTATAACCTTCTTGATCTGCAAGTTGTCTTAAAATTCCTAATTGTTTATCTGTTGTTACAACAATATTTTTTCTGTAATTATCACCTAACTCTTCTTCCAATATATCTTTTACAATCATATATTGAGACATAGTTTCTGCTGTTGAACCTGATTTAGTAATTACATTTACTAATGTTCGGCTCAAATCCAACATATCTAACATACCAGCAATTTGATCTGGATCTATATTATCTAAAAAGAATAATCTTGGTAAACCTTCTCTTTGTTCTGGTGTAAGCATATTCCAATAAGGTTTTAACAATGCTTCTGAAATAGCCATTCCGCCTAAAGATGAACCACCAATACCTAAAACTAAAATATTATCAAATCTGCCACTTACAATTGCTGCATATTCTTTTACCAACCAAACAGTTTCTTCGTTATAACCAAGATTCATCCATTGTAACCATTGTCCTGGTTTATCTTTTCTTTTATTTAAACTTGAAATGATTTCTGCAATTCTATCTCTATATGAATCAAATTCTGCTTGAATATTTAATCCGTGCTCTTCCCCAATCATATCAGATGTTACATTACGATAATCAAATTTAATCATTTAAAAATCCTTCTATACAAAACTAACACACACCAGACAACAGTGTATATAAACAATAAAAGAATTGTACTATTATAAAAAATAAAAATAAAGTGTACAATTTAGAATTGTTAAGAAATATAAACAAAATTATTTTCGTTTAATTTTACCTTGTTCTTTATACAATTTTGTAAAATTAGAACGAGTTTGGTCATAATTTTGAATAGTAATTTTAGCGGCTTTATTCACCAATGTAAACAATAGAGGGAAAGACACAGACAAAGTAATAACAATCAAAAGCACATGAACAATAAAATTTCTTTGTCTTTTTGTTTTCAACCCATCTTCAGAAAAAATAGCCTGTTCCCTGATAACAGTATTAATAATTTTACGTCTTTCATTTACTGATAAATTTTCCATAAACGGAATATTATCTGGATCAACGTGAATTACGTATTTTTTCACTTCTGTTTCAACATTAACTTCCGGTAAAACAACTTTTGGTTTTACCTCTGTAGCTTTTCCATCGTTTAAAAATAATTCAGAAGCTGTTTCCTCAGATTCAGAAGAACTTGCAAGAGCCTCTTCCGGAGCTTTTCCAGCAAGTTTATTTTCAACATTAGCTTTGACTTTGTCTTTTACATCGTCAAAATCAAAAATAATGTTATTGAATTCTGTATCATCTAAAGGGTTAACTTCGAATGCGTCCATGCTACCTTCTTTGAAGTTTAAATGTTATTTTAAAAATTTTTTGTGATAAACTATCTATTATAATTATACATTACTTTATATGATAGAGCAATACAAAACGAGAAGAAATAGGTCAATGAATATAGAAAAAGAAAAACTAATAAAAAATATTAAAGATTTAAAAAACTCAAAAATCCTTGTTATTGGGGACTTAGCGCTTGATGAAATGATTTATGGAGATACGGAAAGAATTTCTAGAGAAGCACCCGTATTAATCCTTCAACACACTCACACAAATTTAATTTTAGGTGGAGCATCAAATGCTGCACACAACGCATCAACAATAAACAACGGACAAGTTGCTGTTATTGGCGTAATCGGTGAAGATTACCACGCAGGACAATTAGTTGAAACATTTAAAAAAGCAAATATTGAAACTAAATATTTAATAAAAGACAAAACAAGAAAAACAATTACAAAAACAAGAATATCAGGTTCTTGTTCTCAATCTATAACACAACAAATTGTAAGAATAGATAGACAAACAAATGCTCCAATTTGCGAAGCAACAGAAAATAAAATTCTAAAAAACATGGAAAAAGCAATTCCGCTTTACGATGGAATTATTCTTTCTGATTATCATATCGGAACACTTACACAAAGAATAATCAATAAAGCCGTAGAATTAGCAGACAAACATAACAAAGTTATAGTTGTTGATGCTCAAAAAGATTTAGACAACTACAAAGGAGTTACATCAATGACTCCAAACCTTCCTGACACGCAAAAATTTGTAGGTTATTTCATAAAAGATGACGCACAAATGGAAAAAGCAGGAAGAACGTTACTTAATGCAGCAAATTCAAAAGCTGTCCTAATAACTTGCGGTTCAGACGGTATGGCATCATTTGACGAAACAGGAAAAATGACAAAAATTCCTGTATTCAACAAATCAAAAGTATTTGATGTAACAGGTGCAGGAGATACTGTTACTGCCACTTACACAATGGCTCTTGCAGCAGGAGCAAAACCTGAATATGCAGCAGTTATCGGTAATATTGCAGCAAGCATTGTTATAAAACAATTTGGTTGCGCAACAACAACAATAGACGAAATATTAGAAAACTTAGAAAGGATTGATTTATAATGAAAAAAATCACACCACTTGATATTATAATGGTAATAATAATTTTAGCTATTTTACTTGTAGGTTTTGTTACTTTTAAACATTACAGACAAACAGCAGGAAAACAAATTGAATCAACTTCACCAATTACATTTCAAGTATTTTTACGTGGTGTAACACTTACAGGTGGAGAAAATCCTATTGTTGCTGGTGAAAAAACTTTTATCACAATAAGAAACGTACCTTATACAGACTTAAAAGTTGTTGATAGCCACATTGAAACTAAAAAAGTTTCTCTACCTTCTGCAACTAAAGAATTTGTAGTAGTTGATGACCAATCTCAATATATGATGTACGACATCGTTGTTACCTTGACAGATATTGCAAAAATCACAAAAGACGGTCCTGTTGTTGGTGGAAACAAAATCAAAATCGGTTTACCTATAACATTAGAAGGACAAACATATAAAATTAATGGTACTGTTTCTAATGTAGAAATTCTTGATAAGGATTATAACCCAATAAACATTCACCAAAATGAGGCTGAAACACTACCTCAAGCAGAAGAACCAAGACCAGAGCCACAAAAACTTCCACAAGAATAATAAGGATATAAAATGAGTACAACTGATAAAAATTGTGGCTTGATTATTTCAAGTATAAATTCAATATTAAAAACAACACAAAATGCTTTCAAATATTTATGGGAAAACAGTTATTTTGCTCAAAATATAGATAATCTTATATTTGCAACAATTATTGCAGTATTTATTTTATCCACATTTGCGTCTTCTTCACTGCTTGGAACAATAGCATTAATGACATTAGGTTTAACAGTTATAAAAACCCTTATAAAACCTAATGAAAAACTTGAAATGAACTTATTTGAAAAATTCTTACTTATTTATTTTCTATTTGTAATAGTAAGTTTAGCAGGTTCAACTCTATTCCATTTAAGTCTTAAAGGTTTCACAAAAACCTTTACATATATTGGTTTTTACTTTTCACTAGTTCAGTATTACAAAAACAACCTTAACAAAATTCCACTAACAATGGAAATAATCGCTATTTTAGCAACAATTCAAGGTTTAATTGGATTTGCTCAAAATTTTGCTTGCGTTGGTGAAATTTCAACTTGGCAAGATGTTACAAGAATAAACGAAGAAGAAGTAATGACAAGAGTTTACGGAACTCTACAACCATTTAATCCAAATCTTTTTGGTGGTTATTTAGTTGTAACACTACCTTGCATAATAGGTGCAATGTTTACCGCACTAAACCACAAAAACATACAAAAACTAATTTTATACTTTGTATCACTTGGAATTACAACTATCGCATTACTTTTAAGCGGTTGTAGAGGTGCATATATTGGGCTTTTAGCAATAGCCATTTGCTCATTAGGATTTATCGCAAAATTCATTTGGGATAACAATTTTGAAAAATTAAAAAAATTATATGTTTCTTTCATTGGAACATTAGCTGCAATTGCTTGTAGTGCCGCAGTTTTAATAACTCCACTTAGAGCAAGAATTATTTCCATTTTTGCAATGAGAAGCGACTCTTCAACATCATTCAGATTTAATGTATATCAAGCAGCAATACAAATGGCAAAAGATAATTGGTTGCTTGGAATAGGTGTTGGAAACCAAAATTTCAGAGAAATTTATGGACTTTATATGAGAACAGGATTTGATGCTTTAAGTTGTTATTGCATATATTTAGAAACCATTGTTGAAAGCGGAATATTTGCTCTTGTCGCTTTTCTTGGTTTCTTAGGATTTTTAATCGCCAAAGCTTTCAAATTTGCATTACACACAAAAGATATACAAAAACTTATAATCACAGCTTGCTCTGCTACCGCAGTTATCGCTGTTATGGTACACGGAATGGTTGATACTGTATTTTTCAGACCACAAATTCAATTTGTTTTTTGGGCAATTGTCAGCTTTATTTCAGCCGAATTAAATCCACAAAATTGCGACTGCGATTAATGAAAAGATTGTTATTATTAAAAACAATAATGCAACGACTTTGAAAAATTTATCATCGTTTGAATAAATTTCTTCTTCAAAATCAATGTCTTTGAAAAAGTTTTTAGTACAATCAAATTTTGAATCTGCTTTTGTTTTTTCAAAAGACTCTTGCAAATATTTTTCAATATAATAAAGATTATCGACACTTTTTCTCAATTTTGGATTAGAAACAATTGCTTTTTTTACTTTTAAATTTTCAGCATCAGGCAATTCTTTGTCAATATACGCAGAAATATTTTCAAACATTTGAAACGAATAATCTGACTTTTCTGGATTTTCAAAATTTTGAGATTCAAATTTCTTTATTCTGTATAATTCAAGCATTTCATCATATTTCTCTTTGCATTTTTTGCAAACTGACAAATGACGTGTAACCATATCTTTCAAATTTACAGTTAATTTATCCTCTACATAAAAGCACAACAACGCACTAACCTGCGCACAATTTAACGATTTTGACATAACCTCTCCTTATTAAATATAACTTGCTAAATCTTTTTGCAATTTTTCTCTTGCTCTTGCAATACGAGATTTAACAGTTCCCACAGTAGATTTTGTAATATTTGCGATTTCATCATAAGAAAGCCCTGAAAAAACTCTCAAAACAATTGCAATCCTATTGTTTTCAGGCAAATTTTTTATTTTATTTTTAATTATTTTATCTAGTTCTTGAGATAAAACTTTTTCGACAGGTTTATTTTTTAAATCAGAAATTTGCAAATAATTAACTTCATCATGCTGACTATCTTCGATTGAAATAGTATTCAAATGTTTCTTTTTTTTACGTAAATCATCATAAAAAACATTTAAAACGATTTGATTTAACCACGATTTAAACTTTTTATTATTTTTAAGTTTTTTTATTGAACGTGACATATTTATCAATGCTTCTTGAGTCAAATCTGAAACCACATTCAAATCCGAACTCAAATACATTAATGTTGCATATACGTTCTTTTGTTCTCTTCTTATAAGTTCTTCTAGTGCTTTATAATCATTTTTTTGTGCAAGCACTAGCAAATCGGGTAATGAAACATTTTTATATATAAATTTATGCATTTTTCACCTAAAATAGACACAAGAACAGAATAAAAAATAAAAAAGAGGATTTGCACACTCTTTGTTATATAATCAACTAGAGTATTTCTTGAAAGACAAAATATAAATAAAATTATGAATATAAAATTAAAAAAACAACTTATTGAAATAAAAACTAAAAATAGAAAACTAATAAAGTTTGAAATCAAAGAAACACAAAAAGACGACGCAATACTAAATGAAATTGCCTCACTAATCAAAGACGAAAAAAGCCTCTTATTACTTACATTTAAAGAGATTTCAGACAAAAAAGCTATTGATATTTGTAATAAAATCAAACAACTTTGTGAATTATTTGATTGCACATTTGCGATTAAATCTCGTGCTGATATCGCTCTTTTAACCTGTGCAGATGCGATTATTCTTGACGAAAATTCAATTACTAAAACCCAAGCAGAAGAAATCGTAACAGAAGAAACTCTAATTGGATTCACAAAAAACGGCGAAATAATATTTGAAGAATAAATTATAAATCAGCAATAATCGGCAAAGATTTTACATCATAAAAAACAGAAGCAGCAGAAACAAATTCTTTGTTGTTTGCACTTACATAAAATTCTTCACTTGGTGATGCGTTTTCGCTAATCAAACCTAAATTTTGCATATCAGACTTCACAAACTCTGCAAAAAATTTAGATGGATCAATAAACATATCTTTAGGTGCGAATTTTGATAAAATATTTATCAAATACGGATAATGAGTGCAACCAAGAATAATTTTTTCAGGTTTGTTTTCCAACATCAAATCCAAATCTTGTTTTATAATTTGCACACTTTCACTACTGTTTTGAAGCCCTTTTTCAACTATTTCAACCCATTTTGGACAAGCTTGTTCATATACTTGCAAACTACTATTATGTGATTTTAATTCTTTTGAATATGCGTGAGAATTTATAGTTGCACAAGTTGCAAAAACTCCAACACTATTTACACCTGATTGTGCTATAACTTTTGCACACGATTGGATTATCGGATAAACTTTAAACGAATAATTATTTTTTAACTCTTCATACACATTTGCAGAAGTTGTATTACAAGCCATCAAAACTGCTTTTACATTTTTTGTTTCTAAAAATTTAAAAACTTTATCAGCTAAAACAATTAATTCTGACTTAGTTTTTGCACCATAAGGACTGTTTTTCAAATCGCCAAAATACACATAACTTTCATTTGGCAAAAGTTTTTTAAATTTGTCAAAAACAGTCAGTCCTCCGACACCTGAGTCAAAAAATGCTATTTTTCCGTCTTTATTAATCATTTATACTAACCTTCCAAAAAATTTTATCAAGAACACGCAAAAAAATAAAGAAATTAAACTTTATTTTGTTTTTAAATACGACATAATTCCCTCTGCAATAGCTTTTGCAGTCTGTTGTTTTCTTTTATCAGTAATCAATTCTGCTCTTTCTTCATCATTTGAAATAAATCCTATTTCACAAAGAATTGCAGGAACTTCTGTATGATTTATCACATAGAACTTAGATTTAAAAAGTCCTCTATCAGGAGATTTTATATAACTTGCGATTTTTGAATGAACACTTGAAGCCAAATCTAGACTTTCATCATGGTAATAATGTGTTTCAACACCGCAAATTTCAGGACGTACACTTGCGTTCACGTGAATACTTACAAAAATATCAGATTTGGTATTTGTTGCTATTTGAGTTCTTTGTTGTAGAGGTACAAAAACATCTGTTGAACGAGTCATAACAACTTTTACACCTTTTTGTTCAAGAATTTCTTTGACACGTTTTGTCACATCCAAATTAATATCTTTTTCGTTTATTCCTGCACGCATTGCACCAAAATCAGTACCACCATGACCTGCATCTAATACAACAATTCTTTGCGCCCCCTTATTTCTATGCACAAATAAAATTTTAGTTTGAGTAGCAGGAGCTATTGCAGTTGATGTCGGAATTGCGTTCATTCCTTTTACAGAAATTTTTATCGTTTTACCATCTGCTCCCAAATATGTATTTACACTAGCACTTGCGCTTAGAGGAAAATCTAATTTCAAACCTATTTTTGGTAAAATATCCAAATTCATATTCTTAAATACTGTATTTTCAACAGTATTTTTGTAAGTATTTTGGTTAAACCTTGAAGTATTATAAAAATTAACTACCAAATTTGAAGCAGTACGCTGAACACTATGCACAACAGGAGCGCTAAACACTATTGTAAAATCTGAAGTACCGTCTTTGTTTGTATTTGCGTAATATGCAACAGCATCATTTGTAGTATTAAACAAATTTGCAAAATTTTGAGGGTTTGCTTTTACAAAAAACATCGATTGACCGTCTGAAGAAAATATAGGAAAATATTTTGAAGTTTCTGGAGAATAAATTATCACACGCACTTTATTTTGCGAAAATTGACTTACCTTAATCGATTCTTCACCACAAGGAAATGTTTTGTTTACCAAACTTGGATTTAAAACAGCGTTTGGAATATCAAAAACTACTCTTGAAGGATTTGACAAATACATCGGTTTTTCAATATTAACCGTACCAAACCCACTCACTAAAAATCCTGTGCTTTTGGCATTTATAGTATTTAGAAAATATTTTGATTTTAATTTCAAATCCTTTGTTACTGTAGGAGTTTTTACAGGTTGCGTTTGAACCTGAAAACTTTTTTGAATTTGATCTATCATATAAGCAGAATCAGCTTTTTTTGCTTGCGAATTTATACTATCAATTTCTTCGTTTGAAATTGACAAATTTTCATAAAATTCACTGCTTGAAGTTCTTGAATCACTATATATATTTTGAAAATACTCACTTTTTAAAACTGCACCTTTTAGGTTGATAACAATGTTATTATTTATTTTTAAAAGATTTAATTTAGTGACGTCATAATTGTCTGCAACATACATTACAACCCTTACTTTATAAGGATTTGTTGAAAACTGATTAATTTTTATTTGCTTAATTCCACCACTGTTAAAATACCAATTTTCTTTAGTAGAAACTAAATGAGCAGAATTCAAATCAAAATAAATTCTTTTAGGATTTTGCAATTTTACTAATTTGATATTATTTGCAACACTCATGTTGTATGTGTCAGGAGATGTCAAAAATATCATAGAAGTAGATGTATCAAAGTTTACAGATGTAATTTTATAAACATTTTCGGCAAAACACATCTGACAACAAAAAAATATTAAAAATAATATATATAAAAATTTTCTAATCATTTAACAATCTCTATGTGGCATTTCCACAAGAATATTATAATATTTTTAACTTTCAACTTCAAAATTGTAACTTTTTTTAATCTATTTGAAAACATTAAAAAAGACAGTATAATTAGATTATAGATTAGGGAGCAGAAATTATGGCAAGATGGTACGATAATAACCCTCAAGCAACAGAGGTATTTAACCTTATACAAAGTTTAGATGAAACATCTCAGCAAATACTATCTGACAATATTATTCATATTGTGAACCAAATAAAAAATGTAAAAAAAGAAAGTGTAGAAAAAGAATTAAGTCTTGGACTAGACAGAGTTCTTGGATTATACAAAAGCTCAAACGCAAGAAGATGGTATGACCAAAATAGCGAACTATCAAATGCTATAAGAATGTTATCTGCTCAACCAGAAGAAGATTTTAATAACATAATGGAAGGGTTATATAACTCTTTAAAAGAAGCAACAAATAAAGAATAATATTTGTTCTATCAGGGACCTTACCAAATTTTAATGAAACGTAAAAATCAGTCATCAAATTCTTCCTTCAAAATATATCATAAGTTGATTGAGAATTAAACCCCAATCTTTGATAGGCATAGTCCATTTTTCTTCAATATCTTGTGTTACAAGGT
>JAZLGV010000071.1:0-22725 GCA_045616505.1 Candidatus Gastranaerophilaceae bacterium
GGAATATCGTTTCAGGATACAACGGCAAAGAATGGGATAGTATTTACTAATATCCCTCAATCAAATTTACAAAAAAGAGAACTAATGCCTTTTAATAGGTGTTAGTTCTTTTTTATTATTTTTTTGATAACATTTTCTTGTAGAATAATTAGGAGTTTTAACAATATGAAAAAATTATATTCAATTATTATTTGTTTATCAATGATACTTTCATTTACAACAACTTTAAAAGCAAATGCAAATTGCACATGTCAAAGCAACGAAAAAGGAGTAGTTATATCTTCTGGCACAGCAGAAAAAGAACTTTCACCAGATACTGTTGAAGTTTCCATTGCGATATACACAACTGATAACAAATCAATGATAAAAGCAACAAATACAAACAAAGAAATCGCAGGAAAAATTTATACTGAATTAAAAAGTATGATAGATACAACACAATCTGACACAATAAAAACAGCGGGTTTCAATGCAAGCTCAATATATACCTATACAAATGGCAAAAAAACTTTTGACAAATATCAAGTAAGCAACAACATAATTGTAAAAACAAAATCAATTGATAAAATTGGAAAAATTATAGATAAAGCTATCCAACTAGGAGCAACAAGCGTAAACTCAGTTAATTTTTCACTTTCAACAATAGACAAGCAAAAAAACGAATTGTTATCTACTGCAACTAAAAATGCAAAAACCCAAGCTGATACAATTGCAAAAGCTCTTGGCTCATATATTACTGGGGTAAAATATGTTTCTACAAACTATAGCAACACAACAACAGCAAGAAGTACAAACTACGCAATGCTTGCTAAAAACGCAACAGGAGATGTTGCGATGGAAACATCAACACCAATAGAAGCTGGAACTTTAAAAATAAAAGTTACAGTGAACACAGAATTTTATATAAAATAAAATTCAAACTATGCTAATGATTTAGAACTGTTGTCATATTCTTCTACAATTTCATTAACCATACTGCTAACGATTGCAGAAGTTTGGATAGACGCACTTTTCATTGCATCTGCAGAATTAAATTTAACAAAATCACTTAAATTTTTCTGACTTACATTACCACTAGATGACGACAATTTTTGCATAGATAACACTTCCTATATTACTTGCTTATTTATTATTATTGTTAATATAACACTTAACATAAAAAAAATTGCTATTTTTACAAAATTTAGTACATAAATCTTTACAAAAGAGAGGTAAAAATGATTACAAAAGAAATAAATGAATGGATTAAAAAAGTCGAAAACCACCAATATAACTATGAAGATGCTATGTATGAATTTTCAAGATTTGCAAAATATCTTACAAAAGAAGAGCTAATACAAATCAAAAAAATTTTAGAAAAATATTAACATTTATCTTTGCAAAACACTTTTACTTGTTCGACAACTCTTTCCATAACTTCAGCCCAATTATTTTCTTCTTTTTGTCTAAACAAACTAACACTTTCATATAAAGAAGTTAAAGCACATTCAAACTTTTCTTCAGCCAAATCGGAATACCAACGGGCATCATGTATTTTTTGAACCAAACCATAACAAGGTTTACCAATCATGCCAGCCAAATGCAACAAAGAAGTATCATTACAAATTAACAAATCGATATTTTGTATAGCAGCGGCTGTATCTGAAAAATCTTCAAAGGTTTCACCTAAACTTATTATTTTGCAATTTTTATCCAAAAGGTCAAGTTCTTCTATTCCATCACCTTTTTGGAACGAATAAATTTCAACATTTTCTATATCAAAAAGAGGTTTAAAATATTTTATTGGAACATTTCGTTCACTTTCAGGATCACCTTTCCACTTTATACCGATTTTCAATTTATCATTACTAAAATATCTTTGTTTATATTTTTCTACCTTTTCACTATCAACTTTTATTATTGGGAAATCTTTTTTAACTTGAATATCAGCTTGTAATTCTGGCATTATCTGTAATAAATCAAGAGTTGTAAAAGAACTTGGTGTAATATCACAAGTTGAAAAATCATCTATTACAACAACGTTTGAAGGAAGATTTTTTTCAAATAAATCTTTCAATGGTCTATTTTCTTCTGATAAATAAAAGACTATTTTTTGATTTTTTTCAGCTAATTTTTTTAAAAACACAAATCCTTGCATTACATCACCAAAATGATTCAAATACTTTGGAAAAACCAATAAAAAATCATCAGTTATTTGTGTTCCATCAAAAAAATTATAATATTTTAGATAATTTTCCTCATCTTTTAATAATTCTAATTTCAAGAATTTCAAACTAATTTTTTCAGATTTATTATCTTGATAAGAAACAATTTTTTTCAACCTTTCAAGCATCTCAATCCAAAATTTTCTCAATTCTATATCTTTTTTTTGATATGCAAAAATTAAACCTTGTAATAACTCATACCAAAAAATAAAATTTTTATTTTTTTCACGAATTTTTTCACAGGCTAAAATACTATTTTCAAAATCTAAAGAAAGAAAATAAAAAGTTGGAAGCAAATATCTAAAATCTCCATCAATAACATAAGGAAGTTTTATTTTTTTCGCCATTTCCAAACATTTTCGCTGAATTTCTACAGAACCTGAACCTATGTAATTATATATAGCAAAAAGTCCTCTTAATGCGTCATATTTCAAATTTTCATCAAGACTTCCTATATATTTTTGACAAAGTTTTTTTGCTTCTGCAAATTTTTTCTGCAAAACCAATTGTTCAATTTCACTATACAAATTTTCCATATTTAAAACTTTTACCCTGCAAAATAATATTTTTATTTATATTAACCCAAATTTTGACTTAATACAAATTCAACATCTTTATCACCACGTCCTGAAAGATTTACCAAAATGTCTTATTTAAAATTCAAATCGCTCATATCTTCAAGGGTATATTTCATTTCAACACCACTTGATTTTGTCAAAACACCAGAATTTTTTCCATTTTGATAATTTTCAATTATTTTTTTAGCATTTTCACCATTATTTTCATAAGCTAAAAATGTATCAACTATATTATCATCTTCTGCGATTTCAGATTTCTCTGTCATTTTTATCAACATACCTAAACTGTTTTTTATCGGAGCAGTTTGTGTAATTATTTCAAGCGAATTATCATTAAAACCAATCGCCGTTTCACCAAAAGTGTTATATGGCATTCCAAAAAGTTTTACACTATCCTTATAATCATCAGGCATTATTTTATTTATCGCTTTTTGTAAACTATCACTATTACAACTTATTCCAATAATTCTTGGAGTATTACCATTATCAATAGATTTTACAAAAATATTTTTCATGTTTTGGGCGAAAGAATTACCACCTTTTTCTATTGGGAAAAAATCAGAAACATCTAACATTGCTGCTTCTGAACCAAAATAAGTGCTAAATTTCACCCCTGCAAGCCCAATTCCATGACCTTCAAAAATAATATCCAAATTAGCACCATCTTCTAAACTATTTTCCAATTTTGCAAACAAAGTATCTAAAGTTTTGTCTGTGGTTTGCTTATCATTTGGCTGCATTAAAATAATATTGTCATAATGTTTCAAAAACGGTTCATCAAACTGATATTCATTTCCATTTACTGTATCTTTTTGAGTATTAAAAGTATTTTTATACAAATCTACATCGAATCCGCCTTCACTATCGCACGATTTTTCAAACATCATAAAAAGTATATTATTTGAATTTTTACCAAATTTTTCACCATTTGCCAATTTATGTGCAGGAGAAACAACTTTTTCATTTAATTCTTCTAACGTAAACCCATTAAATATCGCAGGATTATTAAAACTACAACCCTGAATTTCTTTATACAAAGTGTTTATTTTATTTAAACACTCTCTATGTTCACAAAAATCTTCTAACATCGGAGCATTTGAAACATAAAATTCTCCATATTTACCATAAGTATTAACAATATCATTTTTTGCGATTTCTTGTGGATTTTTAATTTCTAATGAATGATTTTTTATCATTGGCGAATTTGTCGCAGCCAACAACATTAAACCTAACATTAAAGGTTTTTTATTATTTTGAATAATTTTTATTGGATTAATATTTTTTTGAAAACTTATATTTTTTGAATAATTTTCATTTCCAAAAATTTTAGATACTTGCATGCGAATATTCCTTTGATATACATATAAACCTCATAAAAAAATAATTTGCTATTATAAGCTAAAAAAATTCAAACGTCTTTATGCTAAAATACTTATTATGAAGAAGTTTTTAACAATATTATTTTTATCAATTTTCATATTTACAAACCAATGTTATGCCACAGAAAATCTTACTTTCTTATACATCAATGGCTCTAACAACAATGATGAAAAAATGAAAAACTGGTATATGAACGGCGTAAGCAAACTTCACCCCGTACTAAAGAAAAAATTTGAAAAAAATCGAACAATAAAAAAATGGACAAAAGATAACAAATTAGTAATCAATCCTAATCCCAAAATTTTCTTTTGGGGTTACAATAGCAAAACCGATTTAGACTTTGTAAAAGACAGGTTAAATATCTCAAAGGCATACAGTTCTGTTATTGCCTATGAAGTTCGAAGTTTGCTTACACAATTTTTGCACGATGCGATTTGGATACAAAAAGATCACAACATGTTGCCTGTTTTAGACGAACTTAACAACCAAGTAATCGCTCTTTCAAAAGAAGACCAAAACGTTATTTTATACGGCTATTCAGCAGGAACATTTGTTACATACCAATATTTGATGTACAAATTGCCATATATCAATCTTGAAAAATTATTTACTGCTTTACACAAAAACAATGAATTTATGCAATTTGTGAAAGAAAACCCAAGACAAAACACATGCCTGTCTGCTTTAATGCACGACAAAGGAAACATTGGAACTTTAGCAACAAATGGTCATCTTGTACTAAACCAAAACGAAACAGAATTAAAGAAAAATTACCTAAACATCAATTCTGCAACAGAGGCGTATTGCGCACCTCCTGATAGAGTTAGAGCAGTTGTAAATTTTGCAAGTCCGATACCTCTTTTTTATTCTGACTTAACCGACAAAAATTATGAACTATCTTTTTATAACAAAAATATGCTTAAATACGTGATGGAACAAGGCATATATCTTTTAACAGTTAATTTCAGAGAAGATCCTCTTGGTTTTCCGACAAATAATAACCTAACTATTTCTCAAATGGAAGAAATAATGGGAATCAAAATTGAAAATCCTCAAGGGTTAATTTATGACAACTCAAAAATTTGGTCAAAACGTTCAGCATTTTTCGCACATACGTCATATTGGTCTGCGAGAGGTTGTTTTGCAAATGCTATTGTAAAAACATTCGTAAACGGCACAAAATTTTTGTATGATGAAAAATATCAGAAAAAAGTTTTAAAAAAGAAAAAAGACCCCGAAGCAATTTATAACAAAAAATAATAGATATTAAAAATTTAAAAAAGGCTTTCAGGATATTCCTAAAAGCCTTTAGAATAGATAAAAGTTGCACGGCAACTAAAGTACAAAAATATAATTTTTAATCAACTATAACAAACTCAAAACTTTTTTATACCAAGCAAATGTTTCAACTTCAGTTCCATTAAAAGTAGTCTTCATACATTGACGATTTAAGTAATTTTCAAATTCATCATTGATACTTGTTTTTTCGATTTTCTTTTCTTCTACAGAGTTTGATAACAATTTTGCCATTTAAATCTCCTTTTTTACTATTTATAATTTTTAAAATGCATATCGACTATTTTTAATTTCACATATACAAAGTTACCTAAAGGTAAAATTTGCTAATTACAAAGTATTATTTTTATAAAAAATATTACAAAAACACCTACCCAAAAGAGCGATATTATCCAAAAAAGCACTAAAAAATTTGCCTTTTTTTTCGCTACACGATATTATAAACGCATAATTAAGAACATTTTTACACGCTAAAAAAAGGATAAAATAAATCCATGCAAGAACAACAAAACAGAAAAGATTTTGTACTTACTTTACTATCTGCTATTAACGCAAAACAAGACTTGCAAGATATATTACGCTCTCTTGTAAAACAAGTAGCAGAATTATTTGACGTAGATAGAGTTATATTTGCAGACATCACAGGTAAAACATACGATATAGAAATTGATTATTTTACTCCACATAGACTTAATAAAGAAACAATTAAAAAAATCCATAAAATAGAAAGCGATGACTGGGTTCGTGACCTTAGTGGCGAAATAATGCGAAATAATAGCGTTATGATTGTTAATAATATCAACGATTATGAAATGCCAACAGAAATAAAAGAATTGTATAGCAACCTTGGTTATAAAAGCGGAATGGCAACAAAAATTGAAACCGATGGAAGAACAAAAGCTTTTATTTTGGAAAATTTCAAAAACTATTGTAGTTGGACAGAAGCTGATAAAACGTTCTTGGACGTTATTGCCAAAGAAATTACAACAGCAATAAACCAAGCAAAAATGATAAAAGATCTTGAATATCAATTCAATGCTCAAAAGACATTATTAAACAATCTTCCACTTGAACTTGTGATGAAAGATATTAATCGCAAATATATCGCAGTAAACAATCTTTTCTTACACAATAACAAAGTGAATAAAAAAGACGTTATTGGAAATACTACCGAAAATCTTTTTCCAGAAGATATTTCAAAAAAAATCAAAGAGATTGAAGATTCTGTACTTGAAACAAAAGAAACAATCAAAGAAGAAGTTCAAGAGCATCATGGTGGCAAAACAATTTGGAAACTTATAAGCATTTCTCCAATTCTTAATAAGAGAAAAGATGTCATAGGTTTTATTTATTACAAAATGGATATCTCTGACCAAAAAGAAATTGACCGTATAAAATCAGAGTTTCTTTCTACCATTTCGCACGAATTAAGAACTCCACTAACATCAATTATCGGTGGTCTAAATATGGTTTTATCAGGAGCATTGGGAGAAGTTTCTGCACAAATAAAAACATTACTTGATATATCACAACGCAACTCAAAAAGATTACTAACACTAATCAATGACCTTTTAGATTTTGAAAAACTTACGTCAGGCAAAATGGAATATCATTACGAAACTATCGATTTAAACCAAACTACTATTGAAACAGTAAAAGAAATTGAAGATTATGCAAAAAAATATAATATTAAAGTTAATTATAATGCTAATTCAGAATTGGGATTAAAATTAAATGTAGATAAAACTCGTTTTATACAAATTCTTACAAATTTGTTGTCTAACGCTATAAAATATACAGAAAACAATAAAGATGTAGAAATCATAATAAACGAAGAACCAAATAATAAAGTAAAAATTTCTGTCGTTAATTATGGTATCGAAGTTCCAAAAGATTTTAAAACAAAAATTTATGACAGATTTACACAAGTAGATTCTTCAGTCACTCGCAAAAAGGGTGGAACAGGCTTGGGCTTGAGTATCACTCAACAACTTGTAAATGATATGAATGGAAAAATAGATTTCACCTCAGAAAACGGTAAAACAGTGTTTTTTGTAGAATTTAACAAAATGGTGTAAAACTTATTTACCCTAAACACGCCTTTATCCACAACAAAACGTTTTCTAAATCTTTATTTGTATATTCAGGATATTTCATGTCAGACATTTCTATCAAATAATTATTTATTATTTCCTGATGTTTCTTGAAATCTTGTAAAGCTTCTTGTTTTTTACCCAAATAATACAAGCAAATTCCTCTATAAAAATATGCGTCTGTATATTTATAAACTCCATTTTCAATTATATAGCTGTAATAATCAACGGCTGCATTATAATTTTTTAATTTGTAATTTGCATCAGCGAGCCTTGAATATGTTCTCACATAACCTGAATTTTTCTCTTTAAAAATATATTTAGCGACAAAATTATCATTATGGAAAAACTTGTCATATCTTGATTTTTCTTTGTTATCTAACAGCGTTTTTGCAATATTTGCGCATTCTATCTCTTTTTTATAATCTTTTTTCTTTTCATAGACGTATGCTTCAGCCAAATAAACATTATAATCTTTTGGCTCCATTTTTTTGGCTTCATTCACATAATATAACGCACTGTCGTAATTTCCATTATTTCTGTTTTCATCAACAAGTGCAAATAACCCGACATAAGAATCAGAGCGATAATCTTTTGTAAAAGTTGATGCTAACATTACCAGTGATGCAAGTATAGCAACACTTGCAAGTACAAGAATACAATTCATAATAATTTCTATAATTCCATTTTTTCTTTTGTATAAAGGAATTTTCTTACCATATTTTTTGAAATATTCAACTTCTTCAATAATTGCTTCTTCATCTGTGTGCAAATTATAAGAAAAATTTGGAATAAATTGCGAAATAGAAATCAAATCAAACAAAAGTTTTTTATTTGTAGTGAATATTGACGGCTCTACATCAATATAAATTTTGTCTTCTTTATAAGGTTTTATGATTATTGAATATGAGAATGTGAAAAAACGACTTCTTGAAGTTGTATGTTCTTCAGCGAACGAATTTACATTAAACACCTCTATTGAGGACAATTCAATAGATTTAGTTCTAATAACTTTTCCTTTTTCCTTATAAATAAGTTGAAGTATTCCGTTGTTAAAAATCATTTCAGAAACATATTCACCACGCTTCATGACTTCTCTAAATAAAAACGGAAAAAAAATGCCTACGCAAAATATAAGCTCCCAAGAATTAGATTTTGTTCTTGCAGAAACTGAATCTACACCGCTTTGTAATACAAAATGAACTACGGCAAAAATTAAACTTAATAGAAATAAAAAGACTAATAAATAAACGATAAAATTTAATCGTGTTTGGACTTTTATCTTTTTCATATAGAAATTATAACAAACAACCCAACTTTTGTCATTCAAAAAAGAAAACTATATTGATTTGATTTTGCAAAGCAAACAAACGAAAGATAAATCTCAATGATAACTTAATTATTATTTGTTTTTTAAATAAATAATAAAAGACTTAATTGTTTTAAAAATTTCGATATACCCACAAATAGACCAATATACTAACAAAAGCCACAAAGGCAACAATACTATATAAATATTATGTGTTATAAAAAAAGAAATAAAAACACTTAAACCAAGAACGACTAAAATTTGAACACACAATTTTAAAATGTATAAAGAAGTTAATTCTTTATACATTATTAAATAACGTACAACACCTATCCCAATAATTAACCCTATAATTTTATAAATAATATAATCCAAAATATAACCTTTCAAAATTTTACATTTATTTTTAAAATAAAAAGACTTCAGATATTTGCCTGAAGTCTTTTTAAAAATTGTTGCGGGAGCTGGATTTTGCAAAGTGAACCAAAGAGAGCTTTTGCTCGATTTGTGTGAACCTGTATAAGAAAGCTCCGTATTAAAAAAGACTTCCTTTTGGAAGTCTAAAAATGGTTGCGGGAGCTGGATTTGAACCAACGACCTTCGGGTTATGAGCCCGACGAGCTACCAGACTGCTCCATCCCGCGTTATTTAATTGTCATTTGCGTTTTACCCCGAGCAGTCTTCCAGACTTTCCTCTCTGAAAACGATACTCAATCGTTTTCTTCGGCAGGGTATCCCGCGTTATTTAATTGTCATTTGCGTTTTACCCTTAAGCAGTCTTCCAGACTTTCCTCTCAAGAACGATACTTAATCGTTCTTTCGGCAGGGTATCCCGCATTTTGTAGTTTTAACACCTCGCAAATTTGCAAGCACTTAAAACCTACAACTTCTATTATGCTCCATAAAGATAAAAAATCAAGTCCACGTTTATTTTATTATTTTTAACACCATTTTTATCATCCTTTTTGTTAATTGACAAATTATCAATAATAAAATAAACTATAAAAAAGGGATTCGGAGGTTATTGTAATGCAGGTTTTACCCATTTTAGGAAATTTTCAAAATAAAACAAATACTACCCCTAATTTTAAAGCTCAAACACCACTTTTAAAACAAGCTAAAATTATCAACGGGATTATTTCACAAGATTTATTAAGCAAAAAAAGATGTTCTAATCAAGTCGAACAAGCTTTTATTAATTGCGACAAATTCATATCTAACGTATCAAAAGATACCGCAGAAAGTTTTTGCAGGCTTGCACTTGGCAAAAAAGGTTCTCAAACAATTCAAAAAATTAGTGAAAACAACCAAGTCATAAAAAAATTCATTACAACTCTTGAAAACAAACTTGGTAAAAAAGTTACTGATGTTTTTAAATAAATTTTTATCAAAAACACTAAAAAGCGGCATTTGTTTCACAAATGCCGCTTTTTAATCTTACTCTAATTCATCCTTTCTTTTAAACTTATCTGATTTTCTCCTTTAAAAATTTTTACTCATAAAATTTAGCCAAATTTGCTAATCTTAATTTCTTTTCTGCTATCAACTTCAAATCATCTTCAATTTGAGCCAATTCGCTTTCTAAAACACTTAAATCCTTTCTTGTTGATACAAACTCTATTTTTTCTGCTTTTGGCAATTCAGTTTCTTCAAAACTTACATCGCCCCAATTTATTGAAAATATTTGTTTTTCATGTTGTTTTTCAAATTCTTCGTACAAATTCATATCCCAAAACTCCTTTTACTTAACTAATTCTTCTGACTTTGCAAAAATTGATTTCAATACGTCCAATACATCGAATTTTCCATACTTAAATGTCAAATTCTTTTCTACATTGTTGTTTGAAACATATTTTCCAGACACAAAATCGAAACCATTCAATTCTGCGAAATCAACCATTTCTTCATTCAAATCAAAAAATCTATCTTTCATTGTGTTGCACCCCTTAGACACATATCTTTTATCCTAACTCTATATGTATCGTGCAAATTTTTTTATTTCTTTAACGATTTTAATGTCATCGTTACATTTCGTTACACAAAGTATAAAAATCTTATTGACTTTATAACAACCAAAAACAAAGAGCCTTGAATAAAATCAAGGCTCTTTAGTTAATATTACAATTAAAACTTATTGTTCGTTTTTGCTCTTTTCTTCCGCTTCCAATTTTGCCAATTCTTCATCAGCTATCATAAAGCTATTCATAAATTTAAAAATATCAGCATTTTCTAAAGAACGAACACGTGCGCCAGCTCTATTTGAATGTCCGCCACCTTCTAAATCTGGTATTAAATTATCTTTTACGTAATTAATTAATTTTAAAGCATAACCATCTTTTGAAGTGATACTCATTTGATAAACATCTTCTTTTGGAGATACTCTATAAAAAGAAATAACAGCTTTCAAATTATCCGCATTTTTTCTTAATCGTTCAGGAATTGTTTCATCGTCGTTCAAATTTGGACTCAACATTCTATTTCTCAAATCCTTCATCAATTCGCTTGTTTTGCTATTATCCATGCCTAAATTACGCCAAGAAATACTATCAGCTGGAATATACATATATGCTAATCTTTTTCCTAAACAAAAAGAAAAATCTTCCAACAAATCATCTCTCAATGCACGATATTTTTTAGGCATATTTGACAAAAGGTCTAAATGTTTATACACAGCTATTTTATCGTCTTCTGACAAAGAAGCTTGTAATTTTTCAAAAACTTCTAAAGAATTTTCATCTTTATACAGTTTTTCTGTTTTTTCGACTTTATAAACATCTTTACTACAAGTAACCTTGATAAGACCTGATTTTTTATAATCACTTATCAAACCACAAAACAATTTTTTTCTATCACTTTGTGGAATATTTTCTTCCAATGCTTCGAAAAATCTATAAACAACCCCACAACAAGATTTTGCCGTATCGTCAATATACAAATTCTCTGCATCTACTGACGTTGCGTTTGTTTTATGATGATCAAATCCAAAAATTGAATCTTTTGGAATCTTTTTAAACAACTTCTTGGCTGCTTTTGTAAATCTTGCAGTATCATTAAAATCTAAAATAATTGATCTATCAGCAGGTTCTTCTGTTTTTTTCTTATCAAAAAGAAATAATCCTGCACCCCAAAGACCTCTCACATCACCGTTTTTTAAACAAATTGAAACTTCTTTTCCATTTCGTTTCAACCAATTTTTTATAACTTTCAAACTATTAAAAGCGTCTTCATCGGGTGTTGCATGACAAAACAAATCTGCAGTACGAACAGACTTTGAAAGCAAATTCGCTTTTATACTCATTGCCAATTCTTTATTTATCGGTTTAGCACCAAATACAACAGACGAATAACTTCGTTTGCTAATATCACTCGCTTCTACCTTTGCATTAAACATAATTACCCCAATATGTTCTTTTCATATCAGAATACTCTATTTTTCAAAAGAGTTCAAGTGTACAATTTACAATCTTTACATTAAATTACAAAAGTAGCAAAAGCATTATTATAATGCCTTTTGACATCTTGCGATAACTTTGTCTTTGCCTAAAATACAAAGTGTTGCACACATGTCAGCACCACGAGTTCTACCTGTAACTGCTGCACGAATTGCCCACATTGTTTCTTTTGGTTTGATACCTTGTTCTTTGTAGAAACCTCTAAATTCTTCCAATTTTTCGTGTAAATTTTCTTCTATAAAATCCCATTCTTTTGCTTTTGCAATAAAATCTGGAAGAACTTTTTTAGCAACTTCGCCATCTAAAACTTTTGCTTTTGTTTCTTCATCAACTTCAACATCATCACCAAAGAAATATGATACTGCATCTGTAATATCAGAAAGAATTGTTAAAGGTTCTCTTGTAACTTCTACCATTCTTGAATATTGAGCATCTGTAATAGAATTCAAATCATATTTAGCCAAGAACGGTTTCAATCTTTCTTTTAATTCTTCTAAACTCAATTTTTTGATATATTGAGAGTTCATCCAATTCAATTTATCATATTCAAATATTGAATTTGATGACGAAACTTCACCAATTCTGAAATCTTTAGCAATTTCATCAACAGATTTAATTTCTTCACCATCAGATGGAGACCAACCTAAAAGTGCAACGAAATTAACTAAAGCGTCAATTAAATAACCTTTTTCTACAAATTCTGAAACGGCAGTTGCGCCATGACGTTTTGATAATTTACTTCTGTCTGGAGCTAAAATCATACCTAAATGACCGAATTCTGGAGCTTTTTCTCCTAATGCTTCATATATCAAAATTTGTTTGTAAGTATTTGAAATATGGTCTTCACCACGAATTACATGTGACATTTTCATCAACATATCATCAACAACAACAGCGAAATTATATGTTGGAGTTCCATTTGATTTCATGATTACAAAATCACCAATCAAAGACATATCTTGATGTAATTCACCTTTTACTAAATCTTTGAATGTTAAAATATTTGAATCATGAAATGCTTTTTGAGCTTTTTGAACATCAAATCTTATAGCAGGTTTTCTGCCTTCTTTTATAAATGCTTCTTTTTCTGCTTCAGTTAAGTTACGACATCTTCCAGAATAAACGTGAGCAACTTTATTTTTTTGAGATAATTCTTTTTCTGCATCAAGTTCTTCAGGAGTGCAATAACACTCATAAGCAAATCCAGCATCTACAAGTTTTTGAGCATATTTTGGATAAATATCAAATCTTTGAGATTGAGTATAAGGACCATAAGGACCACCTACATCTGGACCTTCATCCCACTCTAAACCTAATGCTTTCAAACTATCAAAAATATTATCGATATATGCTTGGCTTGTACGTTCAGCATCTGTATCTTCAATTCTCAACACATATTTTCCACCCATCTTTTTAGCAAACAAGAAATTGAACAAACCTGTTCTTGCTGTTCCAATGTGTAAATTTCCACTTGGAGATGGTGCTATTCTAACTCTTACTTCTTCTGCCATAATATTTCTTCTTTCTTTAAATTAGTGTACTTTAATTTCTATTATATTTTTAAATAAAACTTATTTACGCTTGTGTATCAATTGCGTTTTTCAAAGCTGTTTCTAATGTTTCAATTTTTGCTTCCAAAACTGCAACTTTTGAAGCATCTTCTTCAGATGAAATGCCTGCTTTTTCTATACGTTTTTGATATTCTTTCATTTTGCTATGCAAAGGCAAGAAAAGAGCTGAAGCCCAAATCAATCCTGCCAATATACCTAATAAAAATATTGCGCCTACTAAATATATAAAATCTATGTGTATTGGAACAATATTCATATTTCCTAATTGTAAAAGTTCAACTTTTATATCAATTGCAGAATTCCAAATTCCAAAGAAAATAACGTACAACACAATTAATGATGATATTAAATTAAATATTGCTCTCATTTTAACTACTCCATTATCTTTTTGACGATAAATAATTTAGCACTTTTTTAATCTTTTCGTCAGGGTCTATCTTAATTTCTATTATATCATCAGAAAAAGGTTTTGCAAATTTTAAATAATAAGATTGTAGCACCTGTTCTTCTGTTTTTACTTTATAAACACCTGCACCATACATTGTGTCATTAAGTATCGGGTGATTTATCGAACTCAAATGAACACGAATTTGATGAGTTCTTCCTGTTTTTAAATTTAATTCCAAATACGTACAATCAGAAAATCTTTCTATAACTTTATATTCAGTCAAACTTGGTTTACCATCTTCTGTAACGGCCATTTTTTGAGGATTTTTTTTATTTCGTCCTATAGGAAAATCTATTACACCCTCATCTTTTTCAAAAACACCTTTTGCAATCGCCAAGTATCTTTTTTCAATTTCTCTATTTTTAATTTTTTCCGCTAAATATTCGTGCGTTTTATTATTTTTTGCAATCATCAAAAGTCCAGATGTATTCCTATCTAAACGATGAACAATACCACGCCTAAAAACACCATTTATATCTGAAAGATTATCAGAAAATTTATACAACAAAGCATTAACCAATGTATGCTCTGTTTCTTGCTCTGTCGGATGAGTAATCATGCCTGAAGGTTTATTAATTACTGCCATATTTTCATCTTCATACAAAACATCTATCGATATATTTTCAGGTAATATTTCTATACTTTTTTCATTTTCATCAACAATAATTTCATCGCCAAGTCTTAAAACATAAGATGCTTTTTGAAAAGTATTATTTACCAAAACCTCTTTATTCTTAATCAATTTCTGATAATGAGAACGAGAACAAGAATTTGAACTTTTTGCAAGAAACAAATCTAATCTCAAACCTTCATCATTTTCATCTGTAACTTTTAAAATATATTTCATTAGAATTTAATTGGCTTTCTTGAAAATAAAATCAATAAAATTATACAAAAAACACTTACACTTATAAATATATCAGACACATTAAATATTGGAAAATCAAAAAATTTCAATTCAAAAAAATCTCTTACATATCCTAAAAAAAGTCTTTCATAAAGATTCCCTACAACACCAGCACCTAACATAGAAAGCGAAAATATTGCTTTTTTACTAATATTCTCAATATTTCTTATTACATAAAAAACAATCAAAATAAGTGCAATTATCGAAAAAATTATCAAAAAATTTGTTGAATTTTGTAAAATACTAAATGCAGCACCTGTATTATGCACCAATGTCAAATTAACAAAATCATAAGACTTATCGCCTTCATTTGTAAGTTTTTCGACAATTAAATTTGAAAAATAATAATTTGAAAAAATCAAAAACAAAAAAGTCACAATAAAATAAATGTAATTACTTTGTTTTTTCATCTTCCACCTTTACGAAATTATTTTTAGGAATTACATTTACTCTATACATAACAAAACCCAAACCTGTTACATATATTTTTAATTCTTTTCCATTTTTAATTTCAGCTTTTGTAATACCATAAGATGCTACTGCATATTCGTTAATATTTTTTGTATTTGCAGTAAACACTCTTTCTAAAATATTTGATTCAGGTAATTTTCTAAAAACTTCTTGTGCAACAGATTGTGGATAAGTAATATTTTCTCTGCCAATAGATGCAACGACAAAAGAATCTTTTGGAGGTGTAATCTTCAAAGTTGCAGTATATTGACTACCTGCTTTTACTTGAGTTGGAGCAGACAAAGATGTACTTGCAAATCTTGCAGAACCATATTTTAAATTTGTTTGTTCAAATAATACTGCATCAGAAATAATTAACCATTTACCGCCAATTCTTTCCAAATAATAAACACTATCTGCAAAACTATCCAATGTTCCGATATCTTTTATATCATTATTTTTTGCAGTAGTTGTTGCGATTGCATTTTCTTCAACATGCACAACTGCAAAATTTTGTGCAATTTCTATATTTTTAAGTTTTAACTTGTATTTTATATTCGGATAAGATTTCCAAGTTTTTTCAACAAGTTTAAAATAAACTTCTTTGCTAAAACCATCTGCATTTGTATAATTATCTGCATAAAGGTCTTTTAACCCTTCAAGATTATATTTTGATGAATATTCATAATGTTTTTGAAAAGCGATTTTTATTTCATCATAATAAGTCATTTTTGAATTTGACTTTTTATTTTTATTTAAAAATCCTTTTTTAGTTAATATTTCATCTATTTTATCTTTTTCAGATTTTTTTTGCGCTTCTGCAACTTTTTTATCTTCTGTTTTTTGAGCTACCTCTTTAACTTTTTCTTCTTTTTTAGAAGGTGCAACTTCTTCTTTTTTGGGAGCAGAAGTTTTTTCAACATTTTTTTTCTGTTGAACTTTTACTTCTTCCTTTGGTTGAGAAAGAGCATCTGTTTTTTGCTCTTTTTTATCTTTTTTTTGTATTTCTTCTTTTTTAGAAAGGTCTGTTTTTTGTGTATCAGCAATAGGTTTTGCAATATTACTTTTTTGAGAGTTATCTACATCGTTTTTTATAACTTCTTCTGCATAAGAACAAGGTGTCAAAAACAAAACTATTACTAATAATACAATTATTTTCTTCATAATTCACTTTCTCTAATTTGAAATACCAGATGGTGTTGCCATTGGTATTGGAGCCATCGGTACAACTTTCTTTTCAGATTGAGTTTTTGGTTGCTTTGCAACTTCCTTCTTATCTTCAATTTCGCTTGGCTCTTCTCTTTTTTCAACACGTGTTTCAGAAACCTCTTCATCATCATCTGTTGATTCAGTAATTTGCTCTGTTGAATCTGATTTACCTGCAGAATAATTTTTAAGTTCTATTTCAGGATAATCAAAATCTGTACTACCATAAGGTTCAGTTGCAACTGCCATAACAGCTTTCCAAATCAAAGCAGGAACTGTACCACCTGTGATTTTACCATTTTTGGTATTATCATCATTACCAACCCAAACACCAGTAACAACATTTGGAGTATAACCAATAAACCAAGCATCTCTTGAATCATTAGTAGTACCTGTTTTTCCTGCTGCTGGTTTTCCAATATTTGCAGCTTTACCTGTACCACTTTTGATAACTGTTTTCATCATTGCAGTTAATATTGCTGCAGTATTTACATCCATAACTTTTGCTGTTTTTGCTGATGGAGCTTCATATATAACCTTACCTCTTGAAGTTTCAATTTTTTGAACTGAATAAGGTTCAACTTTATAACCACCATTTGCAAAAGCACCATAAGCACGAGTAACTTCG
Organism: Candidatus Gastranaerophilaceae bacterium; assembly: GCA_045616505.1. Lineage (GTDB taxonomy): Bacteria > Cyanobacteriota > Vampirovibrionia > Gastranaerophilales > Gastranaerophilaceae > JAKSUT01. The sequence continues at coordinate 17,523 of JAZLGV010000071.1, forward strand.
TATAATTTAACACCATTTGAACCTAATGCAATAGTATAATCATATTCAAATGGAGTTGTTAAACCTAAAACTCTTGCCATTTGAATAACTGAACGAACACCAGTAGATTCAATTAATCTTGCGGCACATACGTTTGATGAAACCATCAATGCTTTGTATGCAGGGATTTTCCCTCTATATTTATTACCATAGTTTTTAGGTTTCCAATCACCAGCTTTAAAAGGTGTATCATCTAAAATATCATTTGGACCTAAACCTTTTTCAACTGCTGTTGCATATACAAATGGTTTGAAAGCAGAACCCAAAGGTCTTACTGCTTTTGTAACCCTGTCATATTGACTTTTTGCATAATTTTTACCACCTGCATAAGCTAAAATTTTTCCATCTACAGGAGAGAATGAGAATAATGCAGCTTGTCTGTTTGCACCAGTCAATCCCCAGCTGTTCATTGTGGTAATTATTGATTCATTTGCTTTTTGTTGCGCTTTATAATCAAGAGTTGTAATAACTTTATAACCACCTTGTGAAATTTCAACTTCGTCAAAACCTAAATGTTCAAGTTCATCCATAACAAAGTCACAGAAATATGGAGCTTTATTCAATGTATAAATTTCAGGCATTGGATTTAAGTGTAATTTTTCTTTCAATGCTGATTCATATTCTTTTTTAGTAATGTATCTCATGTGATACATTCTTTTTAAAACTTTATTTCTTCTTTTTACTGCTAAATCTTTATCATGGAAAGGAGAATATACAGATGGTGCTTGAGGAAGACCTGCCAAAAGCGCACATTCTGCCAAGCTCAATTCGTTCAAATGTTTGTTAAAATAAATTTGAGCAGCACCCTCAACACCATAAGCACCTGAACCTAAATAAACATTATTCAAATACATTTCAAGAATTTTATCTTTTGGAATAGTTTTTTCGATACGAACTGCTACCATCAATTCTTTAATTTTTCTTGTATATGTTTTTTCATTAGACAAGAATAAAATTCTTGCTAATTGTTGAGTGATTGTACTAGCACCTTGAACAACGTGCCCTGCCAAAATGTTTGCAAGGGTTGAACGTGCAAGACCGGCCATATCATAACCTGAATGATGGTAAAAATTCTTATCTTCTGTTGCGATAATCGCATTTTTAACATTATCAGGAATATCTTTTAATTCCACTTTTGAAAAAGTAAAAGCTGTGAAAGTTTTTATAACCTCACCATCGTTTGAATAAAATTTAGTAACAATATTTGGTTTAAATTCGTTTAAATTTTTTATTGGAGGTAAGGAAACCAAATATAATTTAAATGCTACTAAAATAGCCAATACAACAGAAACCACAAAAACAAAGCTATTTGTAACTTGTGGGTTTACAGGTTTTTTAGCTTTTTTAATTCTTTTTGGAACTTGAAATTCACTCATTTTACTAATCCATCTTTATACTTTATATTATATTGATATATAATATTTTTAATAATAACTAAATAAATTCTACCATAAATAAAAAAAACAACTTACTATGAAAGACCTAATTTTTAGCATAATAAATGAAATAAAATCATATTTTGTTCCTGAAAGATTGAAATACAAAATCACAGGAAGTTGCAAAAAGTGTGGAAAATGTTGCAACTATATGTATAGCTTTGACACATATACAGAAAAAGAATTTAAAATAACCCAATTCTTTTTCCCTGAATACAAAAGATTTTATATAAAAGGTAAAGACGAATTTGGAAATTTAATTTTTGCCTGCAAATATGTTTCACCTCAAGGACTTTGCACAATATATGACAAAAGACTTAAAATGTGCAAAAAATATCCTGCAAAATTTATTAGATACGCAGGAGAACTTCACGAAGGTTGTGGCTACAAAATAGAGAAAAAAAATTTTAAAGATTATTTGAAGTAAAAAAATATTCATGGTATAAATCAAATAGCTAGAAAATAAGGAGTAATTAAATGAAAAAGTGTTTCACTAAATTATTTTTAGGACTTTTTGCGTTAATGTTTGCTACAACATGTGCTCAAGCAAAACAAGTCGCAATGTTCCCAGATGTAGCACCAACACATTGGGCTGCAGCACAAATCAAAGAATTATCTCAAAAGAATGTTATCGTTGGTTATCCAGATGGAACATTTAAACCTGATGAAAACGTAACAAGAGCAGAATTTGCATCTATGGCTATATGGGCTTTAGGACAACAACACACAACTGTTGCTCAACCTGTAAACTTTACAGATATCACAACAAGCCATTGGGCATACGATATGATTCAAAGAGCATTATATTTTGAACTAATTTCTTGCCCTCCTCAAGGACAACCTTTTAGACCTGACGACAATGTTTCTCACGCAGAAGCTGTTTCAGTTATCGTAAATGCTCTTACAACAGAAAATATCACAACACAAAAAGCTAAAGAAGTATTACACAAATACAAAGATTTAGCACAAACACCAAGCTGGTATTTAACTTATGCAGGTAAAGCAGAAATTTTGGATATGAACGTTCATGTTCCAAATACACCATATATGCTAAATGCAAACAAACCTGCAACAAGAGCAGAAATTGCAGTTTTATTAAAAAATATGATTGAACAAGCAAAACTTAATCCAAACAAAAAATTAGCAGAAGCAATGCGTAAAAAAACAGGTGAAGGTTTTGTTATTCCTGAAGCATACGTTCAAGGTTCAATCGGTACAATTCCTGCAGGTTGCTTAATTCCTATCCAACTTGAAAAAGGTATAAGTTCTCAATATTCAGGAAACGGTGAACTTTATATGGCAAAAGCACCTAGAAACTATGTTACAAGAGAACACTTTATCCTTATATACGAAGGAACTGACCTTCAAGGAAAACTTGTTGATGTTAGAAAAGGAAAATTATTCGTAAGAAATGGTGTTCTTGTTCTTGAAAACGAAACAATTACAACACTAAACGACCAAAGAACAGAATTAAGCGCAACAGGTAGTGTTATCAAAAACAAAAACTGGTTCGTTGCTTTCTTGAGAAAAGTATTCAAAGGCGAAAAACTTACTGTATATCCAAAAGGAACAGTAGTTGTTAAACTTCTAAAACCACTAAGAGTTGATTTAACAAATGGTTGGATTTTAGATGAAGACGAAGCTGGTTTTTAATTTGATAAAAAAATAAAAATCATTAAGTAAAAAGGGTAAAGTTAAAACTTTGCCCTTTTTTGTTGCAAAAATAAGAATTTATATACATAATAAAAATATGGTAAATTTCCCTGATAACAACTTTAATAATTCTATAAAGCCTTTTCAACAAGGGCAACCAATCATTGGAGCAAAAAATGTTCAATCAGCACAAAATACTCCATTAAACCAACTTGCAAATAATATCGCACAAAAACCAAAACAATTTTTTAATAATTTTAATTACCCTGCACTCAATACACTTCGCATGAATGAAATGGCAAACACCAAAAGAAGTCTTTATTTAAAAGAAATAATGAATTTGCCCAAAGATATGGAACAAGTTTTGACAATGCTACAAAAAACAAATTCAGCAAATGCTACAAAACAACTTTCAGAACTTTTAAATTCAAATATCAAACTTTCAACACTTGCACAAATTATGCAAGACGGTGGAAAAGAAGCAATGACAAAACTTATATCTGCAATGGCAGAGGCATCACGAAACGGTTTAAGTGATTTATCTCAAATCAAAGATGCTATGAAATTTTTAAATGCGAGTATATCAGCAACAGGACAAGAGTCCCAAACACAAGCACTAAAAAACTTCATGCTTTTATATCTCCCTTGGCTTCCTTTACAAGAAGGAGTAGATTTTGAACTTGAAATCGAAAACAAAAAAGAAGAAGGAGAAAATGGAGATGAAACTATTTTAACAATTCTTATTTCGACAAGAAATTATGGAAATATCAAAATATTATTAATCACAAAAGGTATAAACGATTTTGACATTCTTATAAATTGCGTTGAAAACTTCCCTCAAAAAATTCTTTTAGAAAAAATAAAAAACGAAGAAAAATCTCATTCAATTCAAACGAATATCAACTTTGAAAAAAAAGAAGAAAAATACGCAGAAAACACAAGCCCAAAACCTCAAGCAAAAGTAACCATGTCAAATTTAACAGAAGTTAATCCATATCTTTTACTTCTTGCTAACGCTTTAATCAGGCACGCAATAGAAATTGATAACCTTGCAGATGCTTAAAACCACTCACAAGAATTATCGTCACACAAAAGAGTGTTCAAATCTTTCATGGCATCACTTCTTGTCATTTCATAAGTGACAGGAGTTATAGAAATATAATTATTTTTTATAGCTTCAAAATCACTTTTAGCTTCTATATTATCATTAATCAACGTACCTGCAAGCCAATAATAAACTTTTCCTCTTGGATCGACTCTTTTTTCATAATCGTCTGTAAACATTTTATTTCCAAGTTTTGTAATTTTTACTCCAACAATGTCATCTTCTGAAATTGCAGGAATATTAATATTTAAAATTGTTTTCTTTGGAAATTTATATTTTTTATCTTGCAACTTTTTAATCAAAGCATTTACGAATTCTGCAGAAAATCTAAAATCTTCTTTTTCAAAATTTCCACTTGCTAAAGAGACAGCAATACTTGGAACGCCAATCATTGCACCTTCCATAGCACAACTTACCGTTCCCGAATATAAAATATCTGAACCTAAATTTTGTCCATGATTTATTCCCGAAATGATAATATCTGGTTTTTCTTCTTCTTTCATAATTGCAGCTATAGTAAGTTTTACGCAATCACTAGGAGTTCCTGATATAGCCCATCTTTTTTTAACATTCGCAAATGTTGGCATACTATCAACACGCAAAGGCATATTTAAAGTCAAAGAATGACCTGCCGCACTTCTTTCTTTGTCAGGCGCAGCTATATAAACTTCATTATCTTTAGATAAAACTGAAGCTAACATATTTATTCCATTTGCAAATACACCATCATCGTTTGATATTAATATTTTCAATATTTTTCTCCTTGAAATAACTCTTTTAATTCTACAATAACCATAATACTTTTATCAATTATTAAGAAATATTACAAAAATATATACAAACAGTATATAAAAAAGCAATATTTTTTATACCAATGTTTTTATAATAGTGTAAGACAAAACAAAAGCCGAAAACAAAAGCTAAAAAAGATTTTCATTTCACTTTCAAAATACACACACTTCACATTACG
>JAZLGV010000072.1:0-7866 GCA_045616505.1 Candidatus Gastranaerophilaceae bacterium
CCGATTTGCGCATATTGTCTTTTTGAATCTAAAATAGGTATCATATATAATCTCCTCTATTAATTTACCTTACTATTTAAGTTTATCACATGATTATTGTGCCTTTATATAACCTTAATAAGCATGGAAAATAAAAATATGGCGATTAAAAATAACCGCCATATTTCTTTTATCTTAATTTAACTTTTACTGAATTGCCATTTTTTGAAATATCAACTTTATCTTCTCTAGCAAGCCAGCCTAAGCCTAAATCAGCAAAATTACTTTTTAAATCTAAATCTTTTTTCAATTTTGAAAAAGTAACTTCACCATTGTCTGCTAAATAATTATAAATTTTACCAGCTGACAAACCAATATTTTCTTGAATTGTTTCTTGCATATTTAAGTCTCCTTTTTTCTTATTTACTATGCCTTTTAATTTTTTTAATAATTTTGTCATTATAGTCGTGCCTCTAAATTCTTAATTTTCTTTTCTATTTTTTTGTCTATTTTCTTTGCATTTGGCTGTGCGTTAGCATAACCAACGTAAGTTTTATAGTTTTTAAGTGCTTCTAAATTTTCTCCTGTTTGTTCACATAACTCAGCAAAAAGAAGATATGCCGCCGGATTATCTGGATTTAGAGAAAGTGAACGAGAAAGATATTCTTTTGCAGTAGTCACGTTTTTAGCTTTTTTAAATGCTAAAGCTGATTTATAGAAGTTATCAGCATATTTTTTACATTTTTGAATGTAATCAATATTTGCAGCCGCATCAGCATCATCTGGATTTTCTTTCAAAATATCATTTAATACTTTTTGAGCTTCGTCAAAATGTCTGTTATATGTGAATATTTCAGCTAAATAACTATCTTCATCGATATTGTCTGATAAAACAATTGCTTCATCAAAACATTTTTTAGCATTTACAACATCATAATTAGTTAAATAAACTTCACCTTTAACTAAATTTGAAATAATATCATTAGCTTCAGTAGATAAAATTTCATCAGTAACTGCATTTGCTTTTTCTTCGTTATTAGCTAATTTCATTAATTTTAATTTTGCTAAATATAATTCTAAATCTTTATTATCAGAAGCAATTGCAGAATTTATAGCTTTTACAGCTTTTGCAATCTCTTTGTTTGAAGCGATAGACGAATTTGCGGCATAAAATTTAGCTTGAGCATAATATGAATTTGCTAAACCTTTTAACGCTGGAGTTTTATATTCATCAACAGCTACTAACTTGTTATAATAAGTGATTGCTTGATTATAATTAGCATTTGCGTAAGATAAATCTGCAATTTTTAATTTCGCATCATAATTTGTATCGTTAATTGAATCTGCTGTTTTTAATTGTTCAATAGCAAACTCAAAATCACCTCTTTTTGCATAAATATCTGCAGTATCTAAATATGATAAAGAAAATTCTGGTTTTGCCATTGTAGATTTTTTAAAGCAATTTAATGCAGCAGCTTCATTTCCTTGTTCTTTATATGCTTTTCCTAATAAATTAAGAATAGCAGGAGAATTTGGACTTAATGCCATTGCATTATTCAAATAAGTAATTGCACCTGTATAATCTTTTTGTTGCATTTTACATTGTGCTAAGTGATACATCGCAATTGTACTTTTTGTATTGTAATGTAGGGCAGATGTAAATTTCTTTTCAGCAGACTCATATTCACCATTGATGAAATCAATAGTACCTGAGTTATCAATAGCTGCTGCATAAGCTTTATCTTTTGCAACTGAAGTATCAAAATATTTTTTAGCTTCTTCATTATTACCTTTTACTAATTCAATAACCCCTGCTGCATTATAAGCTCTTGCATTATTGCTATCATATTTGATAGCTAATTTAAATTCATTCAATGCTGAATCTAATAATTCATCCATATTTGCACGATATTTCATGTTAGAAGAATTAGTTCTTTGATAATGAACTAAACCTTGTGCATAGTGTAAATCTGAATTGTTTGGATAAGTTTTTAATAATTTATCAATACTTTCTTGAGCAGCATCTAGCTTATTTTGTTTTGCCATATTAACAGTTTTTAAAGCTAACGCTTTTATATTTTTTGGATTTTTCTTAATTTCACTATTTAAAATATCATTTGCTGAATCGTAGTAACCATATTCAACCATTTTTAAAATTTTGTTATAATCAACAGCTACTGGAACTTCAACAGTTTGTTTAACAACTTTTTTTATTTGTTTTCCAGTTTTTTTATTCTTTTTAATAACAACTTTTTGAGTAACTTTCTTAGTCTTTTGAGGAGCTTCATTAAATATAAAATCTGACGAAGTTCTTGCTCTTGGAGCGGCCAATTCAACTATCGGAGTTGCATTTGCTTGCAAACACATTGTCCCAGCAATTACAGCCAAGGCGAAAATCTTTTTCATAATACCTCCATCTTTCTTAATCCTTAAAATTATTGTATAATATTTTTAAAATCTTGCAAAATTATTAAGATATGGTAAATTTTTAAGTTATGAATGAAAATTCAAAACAATATTTAGAAGATTTCAAATCATATTTGCTTGTTGAAAAAAACTTTTCAACTCATACAGTAAAAGCATATTATTCTGATGTGCTTAGCTTTTTAATATGGCTTGATAATGAAACTTGTTTAAATGCAAATTTTTCAAAAATAAGAGATTATATTCATTTTATACAAAGATTTGATTATAAAAAAACAACTGTAGTAAGAAAAATCGCATCTGTTAGAACTTTTTATAAATTTTTATATAGAGAACATTTAATAGATTCAAATCCAACATTAAATTTAACATCACCAAAACGTCCAAAATCACTACCAAAATTTTTGACTATAGATGAGGTAGAAAAAATCTTAAACAACGTAAAAATGGATACTCCTGCTGGTTACAGAAATAGAACTATTTTAGAACTTCTTTGGGCAACTGGAATGCGTGTTTCTGAATTGAGCGGACTAAATTTTGAAAATCTTAATTTAGAGAATAATGAAATTACTGTTTTTGGTAAAGGTGCAAAAGAAAGAATTGTTTTAATTTCAGATAGAGCAAAAAAATATCTAGAAAGATATATTAATAGCGTAAGACCACTTGTTGCAAAAGGTTATAAAATGCCTACACAAACAGAAAGTTCACCAATTTTTATTAATAATACAGGTTTTAGACTTCAAAATAAATCTATTAGAAATGCAATAAACGAAATTGTAAATAATATAGAATTACCAAAACACGTTACTCCACACATGTTTAGACATAGTTTTGCAACAAGATTAATTGAAAATGGTGCAGATTTAAGGGTTGTACAAGAATTACTTGGGCATGCAAGTATTTCTAACACTCAAATTTATACACATGTTTCAACCCAACATCTAAAAGAAGTTTATAATCAAACACACCCAAGAGCTTAATTTTTTCGTATATTATAAAACATAGTAACACCGCTTTTTTTAGACAAAGAACCAGAAGTTGTGCCATCTTTAATATAATTATCTACAATTTGCATGTTATCTTTTGTTTGTGGATTGATTTCAAATGACTCAACAACAGTATCGTTATTTTTTGCATATTTACCGTCATCAATATCCAAGATTAAACTAACATTATTTTTTATTGCGTCGGTTTTTACAAACATTTCAAGAACATTTTTATTAAATCCGATTACATAATTACCATTTGTTGCATAAGGAGTACCGAAAACTTTTACAAATTGAGAATAATCTTCAGGCATTACATCATTTATTGCGTCTTGCATAAAATCTGTGTTGCAGCCCATGCCGATAACCCTTGGGCAATAACCATTATCAATACAATTTACAAAAATATTTTTCATACTTTGTGCAAAAGCATTGCCCCCATTATCTAAAGATTTAAAATCAGATAAATCCATAGTTGAAGTTTCAGTATTTTTAGTTGGACTAAAACGTACACCTTGTTTATTTACACCATGACCAATAAATGCAATATCAACTTTAGAATTTCTATCTAATGAATTTTCTAGTTTTGAGAATAAATTATCAAGAGCTGAATCTGCAGTAATATTATTAGGTTGCATAACTATAATATTGTCATAGTGACCTAAAAAACTTTCATCAAATTTGAAATTATAATTAGAAATATTATCTTCTGTACTTGTAAATGCTGTACTTGTTACATTTTGACGAAAAGCATTTGTAGAATCAGCATTTTCATTAAAAGAAAGAAATACTAATGTTTTTTGTTTTGCACCAAATTTTTCACCATTTGCTAGTTTTTGAGCAGGAACTAATACTTTATTTTTTAAATCGTCAATAGAAATACCGTTTAAAACAGCAGGATTTTTGTATTCACACCCCTGAATGTCTTTATACAAATCTTTGATTTCACTTAAACAAGCAAAATGTTCATCAATATTTTCACCTTCAGGAATTAAATTAGAATAATATGTGCCAAATTTTCCAAGAGAATTATCCTCAAATTTATTTACAATATTTTTATTATTAGCAATTGATTTTTTGTTTTGTGCCATAAGTACACCACTATTAGTTGCCGCTAATAGCATCATAGATAGGGCAAGAGCTTTTTTGTTTCCTTTAGCAAGAACATTTGTTTTTGTTTTTAACGGAGAAGAAACAATTGAATTATTAAATTTATGATTTAAATTTAGACGTCCGATTTTCATAATAATTCCTTAAAACTTTTAAAACAAAACAAAAGTCAAAATTGATTTAGTTTCGATACATTTTAAGAATTGTAACAATCATTGTAAAATTTTAAAGTTTTTTTGTTTTATAACCGACATAATAAATATCATTAGGAAAATAGTAGGTGTAATTATGACAGAAATTTCAGAATTAACTCAAAAAATTGCTCAACAAATGGCTATAAAGAAAACTGCAGACACTACTGCAACACAAGCTTCTGATGACCATACAAGTATTTTAGGTGATTTAGGAACAGCTAAACAAGAAGCTGATTCAATTGAAATTTCTTTCAACCAAGCCTCTGATGCTGCAAAAACTGCAGACGATAACCTAAATTCAGCATTATCTTCTTTAGGCAGAGCTGAAGATGGTATTAAAAGTTCTCAAGAAGCTCTTGAAAGTGCAAAAGAATCAGGCAATGAAGAATTGATTCAAAAAATGCAAACTAATGTTGATAGAGCAACTCAAGCTTATGAAAAAGCTAAAACTGAAGTTGAAACTGCTAAAGAACAACAAGGTGTTACTCAACAAGCAAAAGTTGATGCTGAAACACAACTTGAAAATTCAAAAAATAATGTATCTAAATTAACACAAGACGAAACAACAGCAAATACAACAGAAACAACTGCAAAAGCTACAGCAGAAGACGAAGGAAACAAATTAACTCAACTTGATGAACAAAAAACACAACTTGAAGCTGAACAAGCTGCAAAAGAAAAACAAGAAGTTTCTGATAAAGAATTTGACGAAGCTATGGGTAAAGCAGCAAATAATATAAAAAATGCTGACGGTGCTTTTGACGGTAAAAAAGATGGAGCATCAACTCATTTAGAACAAAGTATTGCACTAGCAAATCAATCAGAAGAAGACAGAAAAAATATTCAATCTAAATTAACAAAAGAATTTGATTCAACTGATCATAACTTTGACAAAGAAGCTGGCAAAAGTGCAACTCACGGATATGCTGTTGAAGACAGAGATTTAGCAGATTTAAACGAAGTAACAGGTATGATGAACGGTTCTTCTGCTGAAAACGTTGCTAAAATGTATCAATGTGCAGTTCCACTAAATGGTGATGATGTATTCAAAATGGAAGCTGACACAGTTGCTGGATTATTAGAAGAATCTAAAACAGGTTTCTCTGATGCAAACAAAGCTAAAATTTTAAATGCTATTGACAACGGCTTGCAAGGTGAAACACCTGTAACTAACACAAAATATGATAGACAAGTTGTTGATGTATTCACAGATAACTATACAACTGAAGTATCTGATGCTGACCTTGAAAAACAAATAAATACTTTAAAAGATAAAGTTTCTGGAAAAAATCCTGAAGCTCTAACAGAAAAAGAATTTAGAGCTATTACATACTTATATGATATCGAAGCAGGCGGTGAAAAAATCGGTATCACTAACTGGGACGGTTCATTAGGTGTTCAAGAAGGTCAAAAATTCAACAAAAAAGAATTAGAAGCAATGATATTAGTAGATGATAACCAACCAAGCCAAGGTGAAATTGAAATAAGCGAACACACTGATGTTGGAAATGGTTCTGCATTATGGAAAATTTCTAAAGGCAACGCATATTCAAATTATGGTAAATTAGATGCAAATAGCACAGGTATCAATATTGATCCAAACAACCCTCTAATGGCTGGCGTAGCTAGAGGTGACAAAAAAGGATTTAATGGTGCTAGTGGCGGCAAACAAACATTCACTATGACAAATGCATATTCTAACGTTAATAATTATGCAGATTTCCTAAGAGAAAATGATTCAAACAAAGATGGTATCACAACTTATAAAGAAATCAGTGAAAATCAAAATATTGAACTAACAGAAAAATACAAAGAAGTTGAAGACTTTGGTATCGATATTGATGAATTTGAATCATACGTAACAAACAAAGAACAACTAGCTTGGAACAAAAAACGTTCAAAAAATAACGCTTTAAACAGCGGTGACTACGCAACAGTAAGAGATGCTCGTATGGATAAATATACAGTAACATATAAAGGTCAAAGCTTATCAGATATGCCATTCTACAAAAAAGCACCTAAAAAATAATTAAATAATTAAAAATATTTGATAAAAAGAGCTGACAATATTTCAGCTCTTTTTTTAATAATTTACTAAAAAAAATAAAATTACTAAAAAAAAAATTGGCTAATCCACTCCAGTATCGCCCCGATAGATACCAATAATATTTTGATAATTTATAAAAAAATTAATTACACTATTAACCCCTATTAACATATTTGCCCAGCCTTTAAAAAGTGGGTAAAATGCTAGTATGAGTGAGTTTTATCCGATATTAACAAATGACGGCTCTGTTGGGCTTTTTAGTGTAAAAGACAATGATATATATCATTCCGCCTATGGTGCGTTATCTGAAAGTTTTGAAAAGTTTGTCTTGCCAGCAGATTTAGCATCAAGAATTATTGAAAACGATGAAATAAAAATTTTAGATATTTGTTATGGAATTGGCTACAACACAAAAACTTCTATTCAAACTTTTTTAAATTTTAAAAAAAATAATAAATTAAAAAAAATTTCTCAAAAAAATTTCAAAAATAATTCTGACTCAACTCTTAATACCGCTTCGATAGATACCAATAATATCTTGTCTAGCGATTTTAATTATTTTGATAAAAAAAATAAAAATTTTTCACAAAATAACAAAAAACTGAACTTTGACACCACAAATAATATCGCCCAGATAGATACCGATAATATTTATCTTAATAATTTAAATTTTGAAAATAAAAATAAAAATTTTATAGAAGAAAAATTTAAAAAAAATATTTTAGCAGATGAAAAAAAAGATAATATTATAAATAGATTTTTAAACAATTTAAAAACAAATAATCAACAAAAAAAAGAAAATAATAAAAAACTTATAATAGACGCAATTGATATAGATAAAGAACTTGTTTATATTTCACCTTTTATTAAATCAAGTTTAATCAATCATAAGAAAGCAAAAAACATAAATAAGAACTTGCTTGTGAATATTTCAACTACGAATAAAAATAAGGATGAAAATACAAAGACATTTATCAAACTTCAAAACGAACTAACAAGAAAAGATTTTATATCAAGTAAGACTGCAAATAAAATTAAATTAGACAATAATATAAACAAAATTATTTATAATTCTCTTAAAATTTCAAATGACGATTTTTTATTCAACGAAATTTTAGAAAATAAC
>JAZLGV010000073.1:0-3780 GCA_045616505.1 Candidatus Gastranaerophilaceae bacterium
AAACTCAATTAGTTTATTAAAAGTATTTACAAATAAAAAAATAAAGGAAAAAGAAAAATGGCAAGATATACAGGACCAACAAACAAATTATACCGTAATCACGGCGTAACTGATTTGTCAAACAGAAAGATTGTTGCTTCATTGCGCCAAAGCGCATCAGGACAACATGGTGCAGTTAGAAAAAAACTTTCTGAATATGCACTTCACTTAAAAGAAAAACAAAAAATCAGATTAACTTACTTAGTATCTGAAAAACAATTTGCAAAATATTACAATACAGCAGCTCGTAAAAAAGGTGTTACAGGTACTATTTTGTTACAAACTCTTGAATCAAGACTAGATAACGTATTGTTTAAAGCTGGTTTTGGTGTTACTCGTAAACAATCAAGACAAATTGTTAATCATGGTCATATTTTAGTAAACGGTAATAAGGTTGATATTCCATCTTACTTATTAAAAGCTGGCGATGTTGTAACAATCAAAGCTAGAAGCGTTGATTTCATGAAATCAGTTCTTGAATTAATTGATATACCTTGTTCTTCAGCTTGGTTAACTGTTGATAAAGATGCTTTAAAAATCACATTTGACAGAATCCCAGAAAGAGAAGAACTTGACCCTGAATTAAAAGAACAACTAGTTGTTGAATATTATTCAAAATAGTAAGTTCTAACAAAGGGTAGTAATTGTTAATTTTAATTAGGAGAAAATAAACATGGAATTAAAAATTAAAAACGTAGATACAACAACAAGTTCAGATGGTTCACAATATGGTAGATTTGTAATCGAACCTTTGGCAAAAGGTTTTGGTACTACAATTGGTAACGCATTAAGACGTGTATTGTTATCAAGTCTAGAAGGTACAGCAGTTACATCAGCAAGAATTGAAGGTATCACTCATGAATACACAGCAATTCCTGGTGTTTTGGAAGATGTAATTGATGTAATGTTAAATATGAAAGGTTTAGTTGTTAAAACTGAATCTAAAGAACCACAAACTTTGAGAATAGATGTTGATAAAGCTGGTGTGGTTTTGGCAAGTGATATTCAACTTCCAGCAGGTGTAAAAGTTGTAAACCCAGATTGGTTAATTTGTACAATTGCTGATGGTGGTAGCTTCCACGCAGAAATCACAATCGAAACTGGTAAAGGTTATGTAGCAAATGATGTTCCTCGTGATCCAAAAGCAGGTGCAGCAATTGATTTACTTCCTATCGATGCAACATTTATGCCAATCAAAAGAGTTAGCTACAATGTAGAACCTGCTCGTGTAGGTAATTCATTAGACTTTGATAAATTAACTCTTGAAATTTGGTCAAATGGTTCTATTGATGTAAACAATGCTTTGAGCAAAGCTTCAACTTTATTAATTGAACACTTTATGCAAATTGCTTCATTGACAGGACAACCTCAAATCGCTCCTGTTCAAACAGTTGCAGTTCAAGAAGAACCTGTTGTTGAGCAAGCTCCTACAATTACAATTGAAGAATTAGAATTGTCAGTAAGAGCTTATAACTGCTTGAAAAGAGCAAGCATCAATTCAATGGCTGAATTGTTGAAAAAATCAGAACATGATTTGTTAAACATTAAAAACTTCGGTAAAAAATCTTCTGATGAAGTAATTGAAAGATTACATCATTTTGGTTTAGACTTAGCTCCAAGCCCAGAACTTGAAGAAGAAGTATTATAAGAAATAAATAAGAAAAGAAAATAAAAAGGAAAAGAAAATGAGACACCAAACAAAGAAAAACACCTTAGGAAAGGCTAAAGACCAAAGAGAAGCATTGCTTCGTTCATTGGCTACTGAACTTTTCACTCATGGTGAAATAAAAACAACAATGGCTCGTGCAAAAGCTCTAAGACCTTATGCAGAAAATATTATTTCAATGGCAAAGGTTGATAGTGTTCATTCACGTCGTCAAGCTTCTAAGTTCATTTATGACAAAGACATCGAAGGACAAATTGATGTTAAAACTAAAGAACTTGTTGAAGAAGTAAAAGAAGGTCAAAAAGTTGAATCTCAAACAGTTTTGAGAAAATTATTTAACCAAATCGGTAAAAAATATTCTTCAAGACAAGGTGGATATACTAGAATTTACAGACTTCCACCAAGAAGAGGTGACGCTTCTGAAATGGCTTTAATCCAATTAGTATAAGAGGATTAAAACTTTGACTCGTTATGCTTTTAGGCTGGAATATATCGGAAAAGGGTATTTCGGAAGTCAAAAGCAACCAAAAAGGGTGACAGTTCAATCTGAGGTTGAAAAAGCCCTTTGCACATTGATAAAAACAAAAATAAAAACAATATTTTCAGGTAGAACAGATAAAGGTGTAAATGCCAAAGGGCAAATTGTTCATTTTGATTATGATAAGCCGATAGTTGCTTCTCGGTTCTGTAATTCAATGAACGGGCTATTGCCAAAAGACATTTCCGTCTCTGATTTGAAGATTGTAGATGATGATTTTCATGCTCAAAAATCGGCAAGAAAAAGAACTTATAAATATGTTTTTCATAATAGAAAATTTAGAAGTGCTTTTGATGGTGATTTATTGTTAGTGAAATATGATTTAGACATTGATAGAATGAATGAATCTTTATCATACCTTGAAGGTTTGCATAATTTTTCAGCATTCAGAGCTTCAGATACAACTGTTTTAAATGATGATTGTTTTATTTATAAGGCTGAGTGTCAAAAACTTGGCGATACAGTTGAAATTACTATTTGTGGTTCAAGATTTTTGTACAATATGGTAAGGACAATTGTAGGAACTTTGCTTGATATTGAAAGACACAATCTAAGTTCTTCAAAAATGAAAGAGATTTTAGAAAGTCATGATAGAACTCAAGCAGGTCAGACTGTAAACCCATACGGTTTGACATTGATGAAAGTAGAATATTAAAATAATGGAGAAAATGCGAATGAAAACTTATTCAGCAAAACCTCTTGAAGTTGAAAGAAAATGGTATTTAATCGATGCTGAAGGCGAAATCTTAGGTAGATTAGCTGGAAGAATTGCAAATATTTTAAGAGGAAAAGACAAACCTGAATATACACCAAACGTTGATACAGGCGAGTTCGTTATCGTTATTAACGCTGATAAAATTCAAGTTACAGGTAATAAAGAAACTGATAAAATTTACTACCACCATACAGGTTTCCCTGGTGGATTGAAAAGTGCAAGTTTTAAAGAATTAATGCAAAAAGATGCAAGACTTGCTATTGAAAGTGCAGTAAAAGGAATGCTTCCTCACAATACTTTAGGTGATGAACAATTCCATAAACTTAAAGTATATGCAGGTAGTGAACACCCACATGCTGCTCAAAAACCTATCGTTTTAGAAAAGGAGGCTAAATAATTATGGCTAACGCAAAAGAAGTTATGGCTACAGGCCGTAGAAAAACCTCAATAGCAATTGTAAAACTTGTTAAAGGTAAAGGTAGAGTATTTATTAATGGTAAAACTTTACAAGCATATTTAGGTAACAGACCTGCTGTAGAAATGTTAATGTTCAGACCATTAGTTTTAACTGATAATCAAGAAAAATATGATGTAAGAGTTAAAGCTGTAGGTGGCGGATTAGTTTCTCAAGCTGGAGCTATCAAACACGGTATCGCAAGAGCTTTGGTTAAAGTTAATGAAGAATACAGAAGTGTATTGAGAGCAGAAGGTTTATTAACAAGAGACCCACGTGTTAAAGAACGTAAAAAATACGGTAGAAAAAGAGCAAGAAAAAGATTCCAATTCTCAAAAAGATAATCTTTTTCAAGATATATTCAAAAA
>JAZLGV010000074.1:0-4139 GCA_045616505.1 Candidatus Gastranaerophilaceae bacterium
CTTTTGTTATACACTTCTATTTTCGTTTATGATTGTACAACAAACAAAAAGATTTTACTATTTTTATCTTTTATCATTTACTTTTTTTAAGTTGGTGTTAATATTTAGAAAAAAGGGGTTTTATATGGATTATAAAGAAAATAATGGTAAATATTTTATTAGATTAAATCGTGGCGAAGAAATTGTTTCTACGTTGAAAAAGTTTTGTGAAAAAGAAAATATTAAAGCAGGCTTTGTTGCAGGTATTGGTGCTGTTGATTCTGTGACTTTAGGCTATTTTAATCCTGAAACAAAGGCTTATAACGAAGAAACAATTAATGATTTTATGGAAATAACAAGTTTGTTAGGAAATGTTTCTGAAAAGGATGATAAACCATATTTGCATTTGCATATAAATTTATCAAGTTCAGATTACAACACCATTGGCGGACATTTGATTGCTGCTACAATAAGTTTGACATCTGAAATTTGTATAAATAAATTTGATGAAAAAGTTGATAGAAAATTCGATTCAGAAACAGGAATTAACCTTTTGTCATTCTAGTCTTTTGAAATTACAAAAATAACTTCTTCTGCAAACAAGTTTGCTAGAATGTCGTATTTTAGTCCTTTTTTGACATTAGATTTGTTTAAATAAATACTTTTTTCAATAGAAAAGTTATGGCTTTCTGCAAAATCGAAAAAGTCTTTGATTGTAAGCAAGTGAATGTTCGGTGTGTTATACCATTCATAAGGTAGTTTTTCAGAAATTGGCATTTTTCCATTGAAAAATAGATAAAATCTAACTTTCCAGTATGCAAAATTTGGAAAGCTGACAATACATTTTTTACCAACTCTAAGCATTTCTTCTATTACATATTCTGTTTTGTGAGTTGATTGAAGTGTTCTGTTTAAAATTACATAATCGTAAACTTTGTCTTGAAATTGAGATAGACCTAAATCAACGTTATCTTGAATTACTGATAAACCTTTTTCAATACAAGAAATCACAAGGTCTTGTTCAATTTCAATTCCTTGTCCTTGTGTGTTTTTGTTTGTTTTAAGACGTTCTAAAAGTTCTCCATCGCCACATCCTATATCAAGGATTTTGGCATTTTGGGGAATTATTGATTCTATGATTTCATAGTTTAGTGAGGGCTTTTTAGGTATTTTATTGTTCATTTTGTTCCCCCTTGATGTTTGTTAAAAAACTCTTTATTACTTTTGATTGTTTTTCATATTCAAGTAAAAAGGCATCGTGTCCGCAAGGAGAGTCTATTTCGCAATAAGAAACTTCTCTACCCAAGTGCATTAAAGTTTTTACAATTTCTTTTGAATGTTTTGGTGGGAATAACCAATCTGAAGAAAAAGAAGTTATTAAAAATTTTGCTTTAGTTTTTGCAAAAGCGTTTTGCAAAGAACCGTATTTTGTTGATAAGTCAAAATAATCAACAGCTTTTGTTATGTATAAATAACTGTTTGCATCAAATCTATCAACAAAAATTTGACCTTGGTGTTGCAAGTAACTTTCTACTTGAAAATCTATATCAAAATTAAAATCGTAATGGTCTTTGTCTTGCAATCTTCTTCCAAATTTGTTGTACATCGCATCTTCGCAAAGATATGTTATGTGTCCAATCATTCTTGCATTTGATAAACCACGATTTGGCTTTTCTTCTGTTTCGTAATAATTTCCGTTGTTCCAAGCAGGGTCAGAAATTATAGAGTTTCTGCCGACAGCGTTAAATGCTATTCCTTGAGGTGATAATCTGCTTGTTGTTGCTGTTAGAATAACAGATTTTACATAATCAGGGTATGAAATTGCAAATTGCATTGCTTCCATTCCCCCCATAGAGCCACCTGCTACGCTATATAATTTTGTTATTCCAAATGAATCAAGCAATGCTTTTTGAACTTTTACTGTGTCTTCGATTGTAAAAACAGGAAATGAAAGACCATAAGGTTTGTTTGTTTCAGGATTTATGCTTGAAGGTCCTGTTGTTCCTGAACATCCACCAAAAATATTTGTGCAAATTACAAAATATTTATTTGTGTCAAAGGCTTTTTGTGGCCCAACTAAATCATCCCACCAACCGGCATGAGCGTCTTCTTTAGAATGATAGCCTGCTGCGTGTGCATCTCCTGTAAGAGCGTGTATTAAAAGAATTACGTTATCTTTTTCTTCGTTTAAATTTCCGTAAGTTTCATAAGCAACTGTAATTGGACCAAAATCTACTCCGTTTTCAAGTTTTATTTTTTCTTTTATTTCGTAGTATTTTGTTTCAACCAACCCTACACTATTTTTATCTTCTCTTTGCAATTTTTTACCTTTTTATTGTTTAGTCTTGAAATAATGATGTGAAATTAAATTGGGTCACATCAAAAAGTCCTTTATCGCTGATTTTTATATCGGGGATAACGAGTAAACCCATAAAAGACATTGTCATAAATGGGTCTTCCAAGGTTGTACCCAATTCTTTAGCTTCTTTTTCTAGTTCAATATATTCGTTTGCGATTTTAAAAGCACCGTTTGTAGCCATCAAACCTGCTACAGGTAATTTTATGATTTTATTTTTTGTGTCGTTTACAACTGCAAGTCCGCCTTTGTTTTTGATTATAAGATTTACAGCTTCGGTTAATTCTTTATCTGTTGTGCCGATAGCGATTATGTTATGTGAATCGTGAGCGACAGATGCTGCGATTGCACCAGTTTTAAATCCAAAATTTTTGATAAAGCCAACAACTGGTTTTGTGTTTTTGTATCTATTGATTACTGCGATTTTTAGAATATCACGTTCTGTGTCAGAAACAATTTTTCCATCGATAACTTTAGGTTCT
Organism: Candidatus Gastranaerophilaceae bacterium; assembly: GCA_045616505.1. Taxonomy (GTDB): domain Bacteria; phylum Cyanobacteriota; class Vampirovibrionia; order Gastranaerophilales; family Gastranaerophilaceae; genus JAKSUT01. Next base: position 2,818 of record JAZLGV010000074.1, read on the forward strand.
TCTATCGAACATTTTGTTATAAGTTGTCCGTTTATTGCTTCTATTACTTTAATTTTTTTGTGTTCGTCTAATACTTCAAAATCTTTTATTTTTTTACGTTTTGCTCTGAAATTATTTATTTTTGAAGTTCTTATTTTTGGAATTAAAGACCAATTGTTTTCGCAAACAATTTTTCCATCGATAACTGTTTTTAGAATATTTATGTTTTCAAAATTATCAATTTCAATAAAATCTGCATTGTCGCCTTTTTGTAATAAACCTACATCAAGTTTGTAATGATGAACAGGGTTTACGCAAGCGCATTTTAAAACAGACATCAAGTCATAACCTTCTTGTAATGCTCTTTTTACAAGTAAATTTATATGTCCTTCGATTAAATTATGAGGATGTCTGTCATCACTTGAAAACATACAACTGTCGCAGTGTTTTGGGATAATTGATTTTAATGCTTCAAAATCTTTAGCCGCAGAACCTTCTCTGATTAATATTTTCATTCCTTTGTTGATTTTTTCAACAGCTTCTTTTGCTGTGTATGCTTCGTGGTCAGTTGAAATTCCAGAGTTTATGTATTGTGTTAAATCTTCTCCTGATAAGCCTGGAGCGTGTCCATCAATTGGTTTTTTATAATGTTTTGCAAGTCTTATTTTTGTTAAAGTTTTTTTGTTTTCATTTATAACTCCAGGGAAATCCATCATTTCACCAAGATTTTTTATTTTGTCGCTTTTTAGTAATTTTTTCATTTCTAAAGTATCAAGTTTTGCCCCTGCAGTTTCAAAAGTTGTAGCAGGAACGCAAGCAGGAGCGGCAAAATAAAATTTAAACGGAACTTTGTTTCCGTCTTTTATCATAAATTTGACACCTTTAATTCCAAGTACGTTTGCAATTTCGTGTGGGTCAGCTAAAACTGCAATCATCCCGTTTTTTACGGCAGTTCTTGCAAATTGTGATGGAACAAGCATTGTACTTTCTATGTGTATGTGCGAATCAATGAACCCTGGGAGAATGTATGTATCAAATTTTTCATCAACTTTTTCAATATTTTGGATTTTACCGTTGCTTACGGTTATTTTCCCTGAAAAAATTTCATTGTTTTGAACATCTACAATGTTTCCGCAAATGGTTTTGATTTTTTTATAGTTATTCTTAAAATTAAACACTTTATGACCTATAAAACTATTAGATATTAGATATTTGGTAAATCGCCTTTTACAACAGCGACACTGTCTGAATCTAGGTTGAATATTGTATGAAGAGCTTTTATAGCTTCATCTGAATCTTTCTTTTCTACAAGACAGCTGATTTTGATTTCGCTTGTAGATATC
>JAZLGV010000075.1:0-18487 GCA_045616505.1 Candidatus Gastranaerophilaceae bacterium
CGCCTCGGCAGAGTGCCACAGGCCCGTGACGACTTTATTATACTTATTCAATTTTCATTGTCTAGGCTGTGCTTGCGGTAGCTTCCGCTACCTTCCTCTCGTCGAAAGATACTCAATCTTTCGCCTCGGCAGAGTGCCACAGGCCCGTGACGACTTTATTATACTTATTCAATTTTCATTGTCTAGGCTGTGCTTGCGGTAGCTTCCGCTACCTTCCTCTCGTCGAAAGATATTCAATCTTTCGCCCCGGCAGAGTGCCACAGTCCCATGACGACCTCTTATACAAACTAAACATTGCTAGTGTTTATTACAAAAAATACACCATTTGACTCACGTCAATGAATAATTTGCACAAGAATAAAATAGCAAAAACATTGTAAATTGTCAATTGTCTGTAATTATCAAACTAAAACCTATTTTCCAACATAATTCAATTCGCATGAAGTTATTTCATATTGTTTGTCAAAAAAGTAAATATATTCACTTTTACAATTTTGTGCTTCACGCTTTGTATTATATTTTTTCAACCCTGGCAACAAGAATTTTTTATAATAACCATTTTTATCCAATACATACAAAATATAAACTTTTTTATTTTTATCTTGCAATATTTTTTTAATCTCATTTTTTGAATATGTTGATACTGTTGAAAACATATCTTCGTATAAAGAAATATTATCGTCTAATGCAAGTTCTTCAGGTTTGCATGGATTTGCAAACAATCTATAAGAAACATTTTTATTTTGATAAGGAATAACTGCAGATACCAAATAAGAACCCACCAAAACTGTTGAACCATCTTTATACTTAAAATCAGGTGCAATTACTGTCGTATATCCGCCACTCAACAAATCATAATCCTTATAATCATATCTATTTATACAACCAAACAAAATTAAATTTATAATCAATAAACAAACAGCATTTAGTTTTATATATTTTGAAGTTATTAAAGTAACTAAAACCAATATTAAATACGCAAAAACCGACAACAACATTATATATCTATTACAAGCGAAAATTAACAAATTCAAATAATACGTAACAAAATAAAACCCAAGTACAAATAAGACTAAATTGATTTTATTAACAAAAATATCATATATTTCTTCTTTCACTCTTAAAATACACAAAGACAAAATAATAAATACAGAAGCAAACAGAAAATAAAAATAAATATCTAATTCAAAATGAATACTAAAACAAAACGGTATTAATACAACCATCACAAGATATATCACAAAAACAAATTTATCTTTTTTTCTATTATCAGCATTTACCATTGAATAAAAATTGAACAAAATAATAGAAAAAACCAAACTGAAAAACGGAATATATGTCACAATGCAACGGTCATACCCAAACATTCTATTATGATTGAAATATAAAAGAGGAAAGAACAAAAATTGAAATAAATTTTTCGGATACAAATGACCAAAATCTGACTTCATAAATGAACTTTGTTCTATAAATTCTGAATGGAAAATACTATTAAAATATGGAAAAAACGGATTTTTAAAATGAGAATACACTTTACACAACCAATAAAAATCCATCACGAAAAACACAACAAAACAAGGTACTAATAACCACAATAGTTTTACCCATTTATCACTAATTCGTTTTTGAAGCAACAAAACAGTAACAACAAGACCTAAAACAAAAATTATAGACACTAATTTGAAGCCTATCGCAACACCAAGCAAACAACCACCAATACAAATCTTTTTCAAAACTGCTTTAGTTTTATCTTCAAATAATGCGGGAACACAAATCAACAATGCAATCATTATAATATTTGAAACAAATAATTCAGCATGCGAAAAATCTTGCGCTTCTCTAAATTCAGGAACGCAAAAAACAAAAAAAGCAATTGATAACAATGCAAACCAATTCTTATAATTTGGCAAATACGAATAAAAATATTCACAAATTTTAAAAGCTAAAAACAAAAAGATTGCACTATCAAAACAATTCACCAAAACAAATAAATCAAGATTATTTTTAAAAAGATTTAAAGTAACAAAATTAAAAACCTCTACATAAGGACAAAAATAAGTTCTTGAATTTGCTGCAAAAAAATCGACAGACAATCTATCATTCAAAAATGCCCAAGCATTATAATGATGATAATTCAGCCAGTCAAACCATTCTGAAGTTATGTTTTCGTAAGTAAAAAAATACGCAACTAAAAGACATACGAAAAACACAACAACATTTAATAAAAATTTCTTGTTTAATAATTGTTTAACTTTTTCCATAATATACAAAATATAGTATCACAAAGAGATACACAATAAAAATTTACATATACAACTTACCTACACAAAATTAATTAAAAACATTTCAAAAATTATCGCTGAATAATTGAATTGTTAAAAATAAAGCAAACTCATAATATATCATCGGAGGATATATGAGAAAATTATTTGCTTTAATAATATTTTTTGAAATCATAATCAATTTTAATATAGCAAGTTTTGCAAAAACAAACTCACAAGACACGCTTGCACTTATTGAAAAAACTATTATCGGAACAACTTTTGACAAACAATCGGAAACAAAACGAATTGAACGACTTGAAAAAACAATCTACGGAGAAATTTCAAAAGGTTCAACCTCACAAAGACTTGAAAAAATTAAAAAAGATATTTCCGCAGACGTAATCAAAGACCAAATAGAACCTAAAAGAGATTCTTTTGACGAAGAAGATGAAGAATATTATCCAGAAGCAGATAAAAACGTTAATTACCCAATAATTGACGAACTTGAAATGCAAGTTTTCAAAAAGAAATTTAACAATTTAAAAGTAAAAGAAAGACTAAATAAACTTGAAACATCTACATTCAAAAAAATTTATAACGAAGATTTAAATACTCGAACAGAAAGACTTAAAAAAGCTATTTTAAAAGAAAGAAACATTATTTCACAAGACGACAATGACTATACTGACGATGACACTTATCAAGATTACAATACTTTCAACATCAAACCTTTTAACAAATTTAACCAAAACAAAAAATTAACAGAAAATGATACACAAAATTTCAACACAAACATTGATTCAAATTCTATGCCACTACTATCTCTTGAAAAAGAAATTTTAAGAAAAACATATCCTAACGAATCAACAAACACAAGATTAATCAGACTAGAAAGCAAATTATTCAAAACTACATACACTGATGATGACACAGAAACAAGAATTGAAAGACTTGCAGCTGCGTATTCTGCACAAAAAAGCATACCTAAATACGATAGTTATAAATTTCAACAACGAATGGCAACAGCTATGCAAATAGGAGCTTTTATACTCATGATATTAACTGCAATTCTGTAAAATCATACATTTAATGCAATACTATAAAAAAGAAATGAGATATACTTATTTTAACAATTTGATTTTATAATATAAAATCTATATAATTATGATATAGGAAAGAAAAGACATGAAAAAGATAGAAAAATTTATAATTTTAGGATTATTATTCACCCAACTAGGCGCATTTGCAGCTGTTTACATAGACAAACCTGTTCAAATTGCAATGAGAAAATATAAAGCAGGAAACTATACTGGAAGTTTGTATGATTTAGAAAATTACACAAAAACGCATCACAACAGCCCTTATGCTTTTTATTACTTGGGAATGATTCAAACAAGATTAGGTAATAAAGAAAAAGCAAAAGAATATTATCAAGCAGCTCTTGATACTAATCCAACAGGGACAATTGCTGATTTTATCAACAGAGGAATAATTTGCATCGATACACCTGATAATTGCAACAAAGTAACTGTTGAAGAAATGAGCGAACTTGACAAATTCATTTATAGCGATAAAAATAAAATGACAACAGATGTTGCAAAAGAAGTTCAACAAAAACGTCTTGACGCTCTAAGAAATGAAATAAATACAAGCGACCACATGAAATACAACGATTTTAGGAACTATAAAGATTATTCAAAACAAAGATAACAACTTAATTATAACTAAAGGAAAAAGAACTCTATGAAAATTAACACAACTCGATTCGGCGAAATCGATGTCTCAGAACAATACTTATTTGAATTTGTTAGTCCAATACTTGGATACAATGACGACAAGGAATTTGTACTTTTAGAACATAAATCAAATTCAAATTTCAAATGGTTACAATCAACCAAAACACCTGATTTAGCATTTGTAGTAACAATGGCAGGATTTTTTGGAATTGATTACACTTATGAATTACCTGAAGACACTCAAGAAGAACTTGATATAAAAACAGCCGATGACATCTTAACACTAAACATTGTGTTAATTCCACACGACAATCCTTCAGAATCAACAATAAATCTTTTAGCACCACTTATTTTTAATATAAACACAAGAAAAGGTTCACAAGTAATATTAACAGGAACCGATTTTAAAATTAATCACAAACTTTTTAACAATGATGTAAAAGAGGTAAAATGTTAGTATTATCAAGAAAAAATGGACAAAAAATAATTATTAATGACAGTATCGAAATTACGATTTTAGAATCTAAATTCGATAACTGTAAAATCGCAATAAACGCACCAAAAGACATAAAAATATATAGAGAAGAAGTTTACAGACAAATTCAACAATCAAACAAACTTAGTAACTCTAGCTCTGTTGATGCTATTGACTCTCTATTGTCTATGGTAGATAACAAAGAAGCAAAAACAAATAAAGTTATTATCAAAAAGAAAAAATAATGCAACTTGATTATTTAACAGCCAGAAAAGAACTTCTAAATGGAAACTATCAAGTTGAAAATTTTTTCAAAAATAACAACTTTATATTAGAATATGCTTATTGCAATTTTTTTCAAGGAAACCTACCCCAAGCCCTAGCTGAATTTCAAAAAATAGCAGACTCAGATATCAGAGCAGACTGGGCAATAAAATTAATAGACATAATAAACCATAGTGTAAAAAGACTTCCCTCTTACTTACAAGTTAGAAACTTTTTGGAAGTTGATATAAATTTACTATTAATGGCTAAAAAACCAGAATATATAGAAGAAATAATAAACAGTTCAGATTTTTTATATTCAATAAACCAAGAAGCATACAAACTTATCGGACGTTCAATGTTCAATAATGACTTTCTTGATATTGCACTATTTTACTTATTAAAATCAAAAAACAATTTTTACCAAGACCCAGAAACTCATTTCCTATTAGCGTTATGCTACATACAAAAACAAACAAATGATTTAGCAATAAAATCATTACGCAACTGTTTAAACATCTTGCCAAACTACCTTCCAGCTAAAAAATTATTAGAAAAAATAAACACTTAACATATTTATTGACAAACAAATATGTTCTTGATAAGATTTGCATATAAACCACAGACAGTCAGTTTTTAATAATTAAAGGTTTTACCGCTGACCGAGGTTACACTAGCAATTTAGATATTAAAAAATATTTGATATATGTGTAAATGACCTGTGGTTAAATAAATGACCAGAGGTCATTTATTATTAGGTCGATAAATAAAAGCAAAGGAGCAAAATTATGGCAACAAAAGCCTTTAAAGAAAACAAAATTGAAAGTATGAAAAAACAATTTTCTGATGCTCAAGTAGCTATCGTAACAGAATACAAAGGTCTTACTGTTGAAGAAATTACAAACCTAAGACGTAAACTTCAAAAAGAAGGCTGTGACTATACTGTAACAAAAAACACATTAGCAAAAATTGCTATCAAAGGAACAAACTTTGAAGTTTTAGAAAGTTGTTTTAAAGGTCCTATCGCTCTTGCATTTGGTTTTAAAGATCAGGTTGCACCTGCAAAAATTTTAGAATCTTTTATTAAAGAAACTAAAAAAGGTGAAATCATCGCAGCAGCAATGGACGGAAACTTATTAAGTGCAGACGAAGCAAAAGCACTTGCAAAAATTCCTTCAAAAGAAGAACTTTATGCAAAAATGCTTGGCTGCGTAAATTCACCAGCATCTGGTATTGCAAACTCTGTAAATGGTGTACTTACAAAACTTGTTCGTACGCTTGATGCAGTAAAAGATAAATTACCAGCATAGCTGACAAACGTAGAAAACAAAAATTAAAATTATAAGGAGAATTAAAAATGAGTAACGTAGAAACTATTTTAGAATCAATTGAAAAATTAACTTTGTTAGAAGCAGCTGAATTAGTAAAAGCTATGGAAGAAAAATTCGGCGTATCTGCTGCAGCTCCTGTTGCAGTAGCAGCTCCTGTTGCTGGCGGTGCAGCTCCTGCTGCTGATGCTGGTGATGCTGAAGTTACAGTTGTTCTTGCAGCAGCTGGTGCTAACAAAATCGCTGTATTGAAAGAAGTTAGAGCTATCACTGGTCTTGGTTTGAAAGAAGCTAAAGATTTAGTTGATGCTGCTCCAAAACCAATCAAAGAAAACGTTAAAAAAGAAGATGCTGAAGCTATCAAAAAACAACTTGAAGCTGCTGGCGCTACTGTTGAAATCAAGTAGTTCTTTTTTAAGAATATTTCAAAAAGGCTCGATTTTTACAATCGAGCCTTTTTCTTTGTTATCTAAAACAACAAAACACTTCTTAATAACGTATTAAGAATATCCGACGAATTTTGCGAAGCTAATCTATCATTATTATAATTTTGATTAACTGCAGTTGCGGCATTTCCTCTTGAAAGATTTATGGCATTAATAGCTTTATTGTAAATTCCATCTGATAAACCTCGCAACGTATCAATCAAAGCATAACGTCTTGAAAGTTCTTCATTTTTCAAATCAGAAGTTCTTGCTAATACATCTTGAGCAAATGAACTTACAGCATTAGCTCTACTATTTTCAATATCGTTAAAAGAATTACCAAAAATAGAATTATCCAAATTTCCAAATCTTGAAACAATATCATTTTTCAAATCAGTCAAATTTGAATTATACATACTATTTATACTGTTAATCCCTTTATCTCTATAAACATCAACAGATTTTTGAATATCATCAATTGTATTTTTATCAAATACATTTATTGAAGGCAAAGAATTTGCTAATGTATCTAGTGCGTAAGAATAAATTCTTGCCTCATTAGGAGACATTGAATAAGAAGAGCTAATACCATATTCACCACCAATTGTCCTTGCAGAAGACCCTAAAATATCTACTGAACCAGAGGGGTAATAATTTTGACTTGAAACTTTACTCATAATAAATTTTTCCTTTCTTAAATTACAAGCAAAACAAAAAAATTAAAGCATTTGATAATCTGATTATAAAATATTTTTACAAACTCGAATAGTCCGAAAAAATACATACACAAAAATTTATAATATGTGCAGAAGTATTGATAATTATAAAAATTTAGGTTAAAATTTGCGTATGGAAAATATGTCGTTAGCACAATTCGTTCAAAAAAAACGAGAAGAACTAGGTCTCAACACTCTTGGACTGGCAAAAAAATGTCATATTGAACCTGATTTAATGCAAAAAATAGAAGGTGGAGAAGAACTTTTTCTTCCAACAACAGTTAGACAAAATTTAGCAAAAGGTTTAAAATGCCAACCTGCTGAAATCAAAGAATACGAAAAAGAATTTAACCCACAATACGTAAGCGACAGCACAATTTCCATACTAAAAACTAAAATTCTAAAAGGTGAAACAAACCTAAAATGTCCAAAATGCGGTTCTGATTTAAATACAAGAATAGCAAAAATGTATGACCTAGAAGACAATTTAATGTTACATCCAAAAGCTCAATGCACAAAATGTGTTTTTCAAATAAAAGATTAACTTAATAACAAAAATAAAAATAGGGGTAAAAATTATGCGTATTTCTAGCATTAACAACAATCAACAAAATTTTAATGGTGTGAACGTACACAAAGCAAAAAGAAAAGCTCTTTATGGAATAGCAGCGGCTTGTGCGCTATTTGCAGCTACATGTGAAATATCTTATACAAAATCTGCTAACACCAATGGTTACAGAAGCCAATACAGAACAGCAGCTACTAGACCTTTTGGAGAAAAACTTAAAGATTTTATGCTTCAAGCAGGTGGTTTACTTTCAATTGGTGGTTGTTTGTTTGCTATAAAAAAAGCTGAAGACGACAAAGAAGAAGAAAAAGATGAAAAATTCAGAGAAAAAATGAATAAATTAAAAGAAGAAAAAATGTTTCACGAAATTGAAATAATCTCTAATGAAGAAAAAAAGATGAATAAAACTCATAAAACTAAAAAATAAATAAAAAAAATAAAAAACAAAAAAAGAGTAAGATTTAAATCTTACTCTTTTTTTATTGATAACTCAAACTATAAAGCAGCTTTTGCAGTTTCAACGATTACGTCAAATGCTTCTTTATCATTTACAGCCAAGTCAGCAAGCATTTTTCTATTTACGATAATGTTAGCTTTTTTGCAAGCATTAACGAATTTAGAATAGCTAATACCTTGAGCTCTAACAGCTGCATTAATTCTGATAATCCAAAGACTACGCATATTTCTTTTTCTTACACGTCTATCTCTGTATTCATATTTTAAAGCTTTCATAACTGCACAATTAGCAACTTTAAATATTCTGCTTCTTGCACCTTTGAAACCTTTAGCTAACTTTAAGATTTTTTTGTGTCTTTTTACATTGACACTTCCACGTTTTACTCTCATATTACACCTTCCTATCTGCTATACTTCTTGTATGGTAATTCACCGTTAATCAAATTCAACTGAGTATCAGCTGCTTGATCCATAGAGAAAAGTTTTCTTTTTCTACTTTTGCTCTTGTTAGCAAGAAGGTGTCCTATACCTGCGTGTCTTTTCATGATTTTGCCAGATGCTGTTACTTTGTAACGTTTTGCACCAGCTTTGTGAGTTTTCATTTTTGGCATTTTTATTCTCCTTTATATTAAATAACTGCAAAAGCATGGCATACCAACGCCATCACTTTCGGCTTACGAATTTATCGTAACACAAATAAAACTTAAATTACAAGAGATTATATAAAAAATTTGTAAAATAATTTAAAAAAATAAAAGAGCCACTTAAAAAGCGACTCTTTTTTATATATTCAAAATATTAATTATATTTTTTTGAATATCAAAGTTGCGTTGTGACCGCCAAATCCAAAAGAATTTGATAAAGCCACATCTACATTTTTTTCTTTTGCTTTATTTGGAACATAATCTAAATTTGCAACATGCTCATCCAAATTATCTAAATTGATTGTTGGAGGAATAATACCATTATTAATAACTTCAACACAAATAATAGCTTCAAATGCACCTGTTGCACCTAACATGTGACCGTGCATACTTTTTGTTGAACTTACTGATAAATTCTTATTCTTGTCTAAATCGCCAAACACCTGAGCAATAGCTTGAGATTCTGCAATATCCCCCAAACCTGTACTTGTACCATGTGGGTTTATATATTGAACCTCTTCTGGAGATAAGCCTGCATCTTTAAGTGCGAATTCCATTGCTTTAACTGCACCTTTACCTTCAGGATCAGGAGCAACAATATCATACGCATCAGCAGATTGACCATAACCAACTATTTCCGCATAAATTTTTGCACCTCTCTTTTTAGCATGTTCATATTCTTCAAGAACTAAAATACCTGCGCCTTCACCCATAACAAAACCATCTCTGTCTTTGTCATAAGGACGAGAAGCTTTTTCAGGCTCATCATTCCTTCTTGATAAAGTTCTAGCAGTGGTAAATGAACCAATACCTAAAGTGGTAATAGTAGCTTCACAACCACCTGCAACAATCGCATCTGCATCGCCATATTGAATACTTCTAAAAGCATCACCAATTGAATGAGAACCTGTTGCACAAGCTGAAACTACAGCTTTATTAACACCTTTTAAGCCATGACGCATTGATACTCTGCCTGCTGCCATATCAGGAATTAACATAGGAACAGTAAATGGAGAACCTTTTGTTGGACCTCTATTTATCATTGCAATATGATTTTTTTCAAAAGTGTTAAATCCACCAACTGCAGACCCAATGATTACACCAACTCTGTATGGGTCATAACCTGCTTCATCAAGCCCTGCATCTTTGATAGCTTCGTCAGCTGCAACAATTGCCAACTGAGTAAATCTATCCATTCTTTTTGCTTCTTTTGGATCAATATAATTTTCAGGAACAAAGTTTTTTATTTCACCTGCAATTTTTACTAATTGCTTTTCAGTGTCAATATTTTCAATATTACTTATTCCGCTTTTACCAGCAACTAATGCTTCCCAAGAAGATTTCAAATCCAATCCCATTGGAGACACAGCACCCATACCGGTAATTACTACACGTCTTTTTTCCATAAATTTTCTCCTTAAATTTCAAACAGTTGTTTGAATTGTCTTATCATGCAAAAAGGGAATTGCAGAAATAAGTGCATTCCCTTTTTGCTTAATAATTTCATTTAATATCGAAACTATGAATGAGAATCGATATAAGCTACTGCGTCTTGTACAGTTTGAATTTTTTCAGCTTCTTCATCAGGAATTTCGCAACCGAATTCTTCTTCGAAAGCCATAACTAATTCTACTGTATCTAAAGAGTCAGCACCTAAGTCACCAGTAAAGCTAGCTTCTGGAGTAACCAATGCTTCATCAACGCTTAATTGTTCTACTACTACTTTTTTAACTTTTTCTAATGTACTCATTTTTTCTTCCTTTTTTAATAATTTCTATCTTTTACAAATCTGATTATACTATTTAAAGATAAATTTGCAAGAACTTAACATAATTGTAAAAAATCTTTAAATTATACAACCAAACCACCGTCTACTGCTAAAACTTGACCTGTAACATAAGTTGCATCTACTGCCAAAAATTTAACCGCTTTGGCAATATCCTCAGGTAAACCTAAACGGCGAAGTGGAATATGTTCTTCAACTCCATCTAGTTTTAAATCTTTAGTCATATCTGTTTGAATAAAGCCTGGAGCAACTGCATTTACACGAATATTTCTTGAGCCTAATTCTTTTGCTAATGATTTTGTAAACCCTATTAAACCAGCTTTTGCTGCAGCGTAATTTGCTTGTCCAGCATTTCCATACAAACCAACAATGCTTGACATATTTATAATCGCACCTGAACGTTGTTTCATCATTAATTTAATAATCGGTTGCGTTACATAATATGCACTATTTAAATTTGTATTAATAACTGCATTCCAATTTTCTGAATTCATACGCATAAATAAGCCATCTCTAGTAATACCAGCGTTATTAACTAATACGTCAATTTTTCCGTATTTTTCAACAACCTGTTTTACACCTTCATTAACAGCTTCTTCATTTGTTACATCAAATTTAAAAGCGACAGAATCACTTCCTAAATTTTTCAACTCGTTAACTGTATTATTTGCAGCTTCCTCGTTTCCGACATAATTTATCGCAACATCAAAACCTGCATTAGCAAGTTCTATAGCACATGCTTTTCCGATACCTCTTGAACCACCTGTTACAAGAGCAACTTTTTTATCTGACATTATTCAACTCCTTACTAAATGTTTCTACAAATTCCTCTAATGATTCTTTATCATAAATATTATAAGTATTGACAGATTTATCAATTTTTCTTATCAAACCTGATAAAACAGAACCATTTCCAATTTCAACAAACGTATCAACACCTGCTTTTATCATATTTTGAACAGATTGTGTCCATTTTACAGCAGAATAAATTTGCAAAGGCATTTTGAATTTAAAATCTTTTGCATCTTCAGTAAATTCTGCATCTACATTTGTTACAACAGGAATTTTTGCATTATTAATTTCAATATTTTCTTCGAATTTCATAAATTCGTCAGCTGCTGTACGCATTTTTGAACTATGAAAAGCACCTGAAACAGCTAATGGAACTGCTCGTCTTGCACCTGCTTCTAGCAATTTTTCACATGCTTCTTTTATCGGATCATCCTCACCTGTAATTACAATTTGTGAAAGAGAATTATAATTAGCAATTGCGACATAACCTTTTACAGAATTTAGAACAGATTTTATTGTTTCTTCGTCTAAATTCAAAATAGCAGCCATACTGCCACCTGAAGTATTAGCCATAGCCTCTGCACGTTTTTGAATTAAATTCAAAGCATTTTCAAAAGATAAAACACCGGCAGAATACATAGCACCGTACTCACCTAAACTGTGACCCGCAACATAATCTGGAATCACATCAAGTTTTGATTTCAACACTTCCAACGCTGCAATCGACGTAACTAAAATAGCAGGCTGAGTATTAATAGTTTGTGTCAAATCTTCTTCCGGACCTTCAAAACAAATTTTTGATATTTTTCTACCTAATATTTCATCAGCTTTATCAAAAACTTCTTTAGCAACGGAAAAATTATCGTACAAATCTTTTCCCATACCAACCATTTGAGAGCCTTGACCGGGGAAGACAAATGCAATTTTCTTTGTCATGTATATTTTCCTCCTTTTAAAAAAGGGCTGACCGAAATATTCGCATCAGCCACTTGCAAAACATATAATTTTAAAAATAACCTAATCTTTTATTAATATATCATTTATTCATTTGGAACTGGATTTATAGAATTATTTTCTAAGAAATCAGCAATTTTTTTATTCACACCAGTTTCTACTGCATCTTTAGCAACTTTAACTGCATTTCTAATAGCATAAGCTGTTGAACGACCATGAGAAATTACGGTAATACCTTTTACACCTAACAACAAAGCACCACCAAATTCTTCATAGTTGATTTTTTTATAAATTCTTTTCATAAATGGTTTTGCTATCAAACCTGCAATTTTTGCTAATGGATCAGATTTAAATTCTTTCTTCAACATTTTAAACAACATTGAAGATGCACCTTCAGTAACTTTCAAAGCAACGTTACCAACGAAACCATCACAAACAATAACATTACAGTTACCAGAGAAGATTTCACGTCCTTCTACGTTACCCATGAAGTTCAATCTATCTTGATTAGCTTCAAGCAATTTATAAGTTGATAATGCAAGTTCGTTACCTTTACCTGCTTCTTCACCGATATTCAAAACGCCAACTTTTGGATCTTCAACACCTAAAACATTTTTAGAGAAAGTTGTACCCATAACAGCGAATTGATAAAGCATTTCAGGAGTACAATTTGTGTTAGCTCCTGCATCAATGATTACTACAGGTTTTTTTATTGAAGGCAAAGTAACTGCAATAGCTGGTCTTTCAATACCTGGAAGTCTTCCAAGTCCGAAAAGACTTGATGCCATAGCCGCTCCAGTAGAACCTGCAGCAACAACAGCTTGAGAACTCCCAGTTGCAACAGCATCAACAGCCAAAACAATAGAAGATTTTTTCTTTCTTCTAATTGCTTGACCTGGAGCTTCACCCATTTCAATAACTTCATTTGCTTGAGTAATTTTGATATCAAGTTTTGAAGTATCTACCTTTATTCTTTGAGGTTTAAACCCACCAGCAGTAGAAACGATACCTTCAGAATTAATTCTATCAAGTTCATATTCTATTTTGTCAGGTTTACCTACTAATTCTATTGCAACACCATAATCTGATGCTGCCCATACAGCACCTGCAACAACTTCTTGTGGAGCGTTATCTCCACCCATTGCATCTATTGCTATTCTTGTCATATTTAATTTCCTATTATACTATTCTTCTGTTTTTTTAGCTTTTGTTGAAGATTTTTTAGGTTTTTCTGTAGAATCAGCTTCTTTTGCAGCTTTTGTAGTTTTTTTAGTTGCTTTTTCAGCTTTTTCTTCTGTTACTACTTCTGCTTCTTTTTCTTCAGCTTTTTCAACTTTAGCAGCTTTTGTTGATTTTTTAGGAGCTTTTTTCTTAGCTTCACCTTCTGCTACATAATCAGGTGATTTAATACTTACTGCTTTACCTTTATAATAACCACATGCTGTACATACTGTATGTGCTAAAACTGGTTGTCCGCAATTTGGACAAACTGTAACTTCTGGTTTAGAAGCTTTCCAATTTGCACGTCTTTTACCTTGAGCTGAATGTCCTGTTCTTTTCTTTGGTACTGCCATTTTTTTACCTTCACGAAACTTATTTTGTTTCGCCCTTTCTATCTATCATTTACTATTTATTACTTTTCGGCTTTTTCATTTTTCCAAGGTCTAAATCCTTGAATATAGCCATTCTTGGGTCTAAATCTTTTTCTTGAGTTTCTTCTTCTCGTTGAAAAATATCCCCACCATTACAATTTATACCACAAACTTTTTTATTTGGGAAATCTAATATTACAGATTGATACAAAATATCTGAAATATCCAATTCATCTGAGTTCTCTAAATCAGTTATAAATTGTCCTTCTTTAATTTCAGTTTCCTGCGAATATTCTTCATACAAAGAATTTTTTGCAAACATTTCATCTATATCTAAATCAATATCATAATCATATTTTTCTAAACATAAATCACAAGTTAATTTTGCACAACCTTTCACATGACCGATAACCTTTATAAATTCGCCCATTGATGATACTTCCAAATTTGCAATCAAAGGAGCTGTTAATTCTAACCCTTCAATATAGTCATTGAAAGATATATTCATTGTTTTATTCTTTGAATTTTCGATATCGTCAATTTTTAAAATCATTTTTTAAAATCCTATTGCATTGGAACTTCTTGAAGAGCAACAGCTAAAATTTGATTTACTGGAACGCTAATTTTTTTGATAGGACCTTGACCTTCTTTTTCATAAATTTTTGGTGTTGGAACTTTCAAAAGTTGTTGAAGTTCTTTATAATCTGCAGCTGGGTTTTCCACAAACAACGCAACTGGAGTTGCTGCACCTTTCAAAAACAAAACTAAAGTAGTTCTTGTTCTTGGTGGATTTGGAATTTGTTGTGACATAAATTTCTCCTTTTTATAAAATGTGCATATAAGTAAAAACCTATATGCACATTCATTACTAAATTATTAACTATACAGCAACTTTCATTGTTTTTTCGATAATTTCATTGAAACTATCAGCTTTCAAACTTGCTCCACCAATCAAAGCACCATCAATATCAGATTTAGACATTTGTTCTTCAATTGTTGAAGGTTTTACTGAACCACCATATAAAATTCTGATTGAATCAGCAGCTTTTGAAGAAGAAACTTCTTTAACTACGTTTCTAATCATTGCGATAACTCTATTTGCTTCTGTTGCATCACAAGATTTACCAGTACCGATAGCCCAAATTGGTTCATAAGCGATTGCTGATTTTGCAATTTCATCTTCTGATAAACCTTTTAAAGCTGCTCTAATTTGACTTGCAATATGTTCATCTGTTACACCTGATTCTCTTTGTTCAAGAGTTTCACCACAACAAATAATTGGAATCAAACCGCCAGCCAAAATTGCTTTTGCTTTTTTATTAATCATTTCGTCTGTTTCTGAAAAATATTGTCTTCTTTCAGAGTGACCAATGATAACATAAGAACAACCTGCATCTTTAATCATTTCAACTGAAACTTCACCAGTATAAGCACCTGAATTTTCCCAATGACAATTTTGAGAAGCTGTTGCAACTAATGGTCTGCATTTGTCACATCTCATGCTTTCAACAGCTGGGATTGATAAAAATGTAGGTGCTATAACGATTTCTGGTAATTGATCTTTAGAGAATTTTTCTGCAAAAGTTGCAATACCCATAAATAAAGATTTTGCATCTTCTTGTAATAAATTCATTTTCCAGTTTCCTGCAATAATAGGTTTTCTTGACATAATATATCTCCTTATCTTTAATAATAAAATTTCTACACGCATGTTACAACAAAAAGCATTTACAAGCAAGTAAATTAATGATACGATACAAAACATTATGAGTAAAGAAGTTCAATTATATATAGTTCCAACACCTATTGGAAATCTTAAAGACATAACACTTAGAGCAATTGAAGTTTTAAAATCAGTTGATATTGTGGCTTGCGAAGATACAAGAACAACCCAAAAACTATTAAATCACTACGAAATAAAAACTAAAACAATTGCTTATCACAAATTCAACGAAAAAGAGTCCACAGAAGGTATTCTAAAACTTATTGAAGAAGGAAAAACTATCGCACTTGTTTCAGATGCAGGAACACCACTAATTTCTGACCCAGGGTGTGTATTAATAAAAGAATTAAAAGAACACAATATAAACATTACTTCACTTGCTGGTGCAAATGCTGTTACAACATTTGTTTCACAACTTCCAAAAGACGGAGAAGATTTTGCATTTATTGGTTTTTTACCAAAACAAGAAAAACAAATTCTTGAAATATTTAATGAGTATTCACACACAAATTTAGTATTTTATGAATCGCCAAACAGATTATTAAAAACATTAGAATATATAAAAATTTTCGACACAAACGCAAAAGTCGCAGTTGGTAGAGAACTAACAAAAGTTTTTGAAGAAATAGTTATTGATAATGTAGATGCAATAATAAAACATTTCAACGAAAATATTTTAAAAGGTGAAATTGTAGTAATGCTATACAAAAAAGAAAAAACAGAACTAAGCGCTGACGAAATCACAAAAAAAATAAATATATTAAAAAAGAAAAATTTTAGTTCAAAAGAAATATCAGTAATAATTTCAGAGCTTTATGGCTTAAACAAAAACGACATCTATAAACTTTGTCTATAAATTTACAAATAAATATTGTTTTGTTATAATTTTTAGAGAAACACAATAAAAAGGATAAAAAAATGGGAAAAGCATTTAAATTCGGAGACAACATTTCAACAGACCACATAGCACCTGGAAGATTGTTTCATTTACGTTCAAATTTAGAAGAATTTGCAAAACACGTATTAGAAGATGCTGACCCAACATTTGCAAGCACTATGAACAAAGGTGATTTCGTTGTTGGCGGAAACAACTTTGGACTTGGTTCTTCAAGAGAACATGCACCTCAAATTATAAAAATCTCTGGAGTTCAAGCAGTATTAGCAAAATCTTTTGCAAGAATTTTTTATAGAAATTGTATTAATATCGGACTTCTTGCAATTGAATGTGATACAGATAAAATCGACGCTCAAGACGAACTTGAAGTAGATGTTAAAAAAGGTGTTGTAAAAGATATTACAAAAAACATTGAAATTGAATTTTCACCACTTCCTGACGTAATGATAAAACTACTTCAAGATGGCGGACTTGTAGAACATATCAAGAAAAATGGCGACTTTAATCTTAATTAGAAATTATTGATATAATCTTTTTAAATTATCAACAATTCCTTGATGCTCCCATTTACCACTTCTTATATTTTCAAGAAAAACGTGGCTCTTATCTGAGGTTAAAACACCTGATCTAGTGTAAACAGATGGGTTGTATTGATTAAATATCTCTGTACTAAAACATCTTACAAGTTCATCATTCGACATTTTTTGTCCTTGTTTTACTGGAAGAAAACTCATAAAGTTTACATTCAAATTATTTTTTGCATTTACATAATCTTCACTTATTTTAGTTACGTAAGCAATTTTAGGTTCATTATTTTGTAAAACAACTCTTGAAGTTGACTTTATCTTGTTTGAATTTGTATCATAATTCGCAAACTTTTCAACTCTAAAAGTTGTTGAAGGTTGTTTCAAAACAGATTTTACCCAACGACCATTTTTATATGTAATTTCGATATCTTTTCCGTTTTTCAAAGTATCTTTAACAATACCGTCAAATCTTAAACCATTAGATTTTTTTGCAATTCCTTTATCAAAAGAAATATCAGAAAATTTAACAATTTTTGAAGAATCAAAATTTATAAATGCTCTATTCATATTTGCAATACACAACATACTATCATCTACGTGATGATAAGTAGCTGGCTTTGCATTTTTCACTATTGAAGCAACATTTGCTTTTTGCATTGTAGATGGAGCTTTTGTCTTTATAAGATTTTTAATCAAATTCAATTTCATAAATAAATTGAGACCTCAAAATTGTAAACACATCAAATAAACACACTAATATACACCTATATAAAAACCTGAAATATGAATTTTTTGCCAATTTTCATAAAATAATTTACAAACCCCTTAACAATCGCCACAAAATAAGGTTAAAACAATTGACACCCTATTTTGTTTGTTGTTAAATAAAAATACTTACACTAGAACCGTTGTATCGTGCTGGATTTTTATCAAGCGGTGCGAGTGTTTGCAATAAATTTAATTAATTAACATAAAAAGGAGAAATCATGCCGACTATTAGTCAATTAGTTCGTAAAGAACGTAAAAAATTAGTAGATAAAACTAAATCTCCAGCTTTGATGAATTGCCCTCAAAGACGTGGAGTTTGCACAAGAGTTTACACTACAACACCTAAAAAACCAAACTCAGCACTTAGAAAAGTTGCCAGAGTTAGACTTACTAATGGATTTGAAGTTACTTCATACATTCCAGGTATTGGACACAACCTACAAGAACACAGTGTTGTTCTTATCAGAGGTGGTAGGGTTAAAGACCTTCCAGGTGTAAGATACCACATCGTTAGAGGTACTTTAGATACTGCAGGTGTTGCTAACAGAACACAAAGCCGTTCAAAATACGGTGC
>JAZLGV010000076.1:0-17394 GCA_045616505.1 Candidatus Gastranaerophilaceae bacterium
TGGACATTGATAGTGGATACATTCAACAATGAGATATTGGCACATAGTGTTTCCTCATCTGCAAACTCAAATACCACTTATTACAGATGTCTGGAGAAATTCCTGAAATTGTTGGACAAAAAAGGGGAGCAGACACCGCCAACCATCTTGCACACAGACCAGGGCAGCGTCTACTCATCATATGGGTTCAGTCAAACCCACAAAGATTATAACATAATTAGGTCTATGTCGAGAAGGGAGACCCCTAAGGACAATGCAATAATTGAAGCGTTGAACAGCTGGATGAAAGAAGAGTTATATGTTGATTTTGATATTTACCATGCCAAAGATGTACTGGCATTACTTGAAAAATATGTACAGTATTATAACAACGAACGTGCGGCGTATGCCTTGAACTACAAAAGCCCACTTCAGTATAAAACCGAAATGGGCTTTTAGTGTTTTTTTGTGTCTACTTTTTGTTGACAAGTTCACCCATTGGGGTGGCGGTTTTTCTTTTACTCAATATCTATTTCAATAGGAATATTTTTAGTATAGCGGTTTTCCTCCCGTTCCATTAAATGGGCATATTTGCCGGACATATTTATTGTGCTGTGACGTAAGGTTTCCTGCACCACTTTTAAGTCCTTTGTTTCCTTATATAGTAGGGTGGCACAAGTATGCCGCAACATATGGGCAGATTTGCCCGGTTCCTTTAACCCCGCCTGTTTCAGCCAGTTATCAACCGCCAAACGGATATTCCGTCTGTCAATCCTGCTGCCGGGCTTGTTACGGGAAGTGGAAGTGAACACAGGTATTTCCCCGTCACCATATTGCTTCAAAGGATTTTTATCCTTCATTTTCAAATAATGTAACAATAACTTAAAAGAATCGGAACGGGGATAAATAATACCGTTTTTACCCTTGCCGTGGATAAAAATGCTTTGCTGACCAAAATTAATGTCCCCTTCGTTCATCCTGTGAATTTCTACCGTCCGCAACCCCTCCAAAGCCATAAACACAATAATGGTCTTGTCCCTTAAAGTTTTTTCACTGTCAGTGGGGACAATATGCAAAAGATATTCCAGCTTGCCGGCGGTAAGGTAGGGGAACTTAATAATGGAAGCATCCGGGTCACGGGGTGATTTTACATCCGCCACAGGGTTATCCTGTATAAAATGGAATTTTTGTGCCACATGGTAAAACTTTTTTAAACTTATCAAATTTGCATAAATGGTAGATGGTTTTGCACCCTGTTGCTTTAAAAAATCACGGTAAATGATAATATGTTCTTCCGCAATCCTTAACGGGTGAATTTTGTTTAAGGCACACCAATGCAGATAGGTGTCAATCCGTCCAAAATAATTTTCCAAAGTGTCGTTGGATGGGTTACCGTCCGCAATGTACTTGGAAACAATCTCCTTATAGTTGTTCAAAAACAAAGTTTCCTTTTCGGTTGAACTTTTTGTAAGGTAGTTTATAATGGAATAGTCATGACCTGAAGCATTGTTTCCATCAGCGCTGTTTTCAATTTCTACATCAATAATATCGTCGTTTGTCATTTTCTTATTTTTGCTTAACATCCTATATTTTATATTATAGGATGTTAGGCAAAGTTTGTCAAATAAAGACATATAGTAAAGGTTAGAGTTTTGCCAGCATTTATCTTTCATAAAGGATTTGATTTTATTCATTACCTTACCTTTTGTTTTAAATATAATTAACTGGTATGGCTCTAATGTCCTTGTCTATAATTATTGGCTCTTCAACATTACATATCACTCCACCATCACCTATATTAATTGTTGGATATGCTTCATTTAAAATATGAAAACATTTAATATCAATAATTGAGGGTGTTGCTGTTTTTTTAACCTCAATTGGATAAAGAGTATTATCTTCATAAATTAAAAAATCAATTTCATTTGCATTACTATCCTTGTAAAAATAAATATTTGGTTTTACTCCTGCATTATAATAGGATTTAATAATTTCACTAAGAACAAATGTTTCAAAAAGTTGTCCGTTCATAGCACCAAGTTTTGCAGTGTCAGGAGAAGTCCATCCACAAAGATAACAAATCAGTCCTGTATCAAGAAAATAAATTTTGGGTGTTTTAACAACTCTTTTTGTAACATTCATACTAAACGGATACAAAAGATAAATAATATTACTTGCTTCCAAAATACTTAGCCATTTTTTTATGGTTCTTTGGTCAACGCCAATTTCTTTGCCTAAAGATGCCATATTTAAAAGTTGACCCGAGCGGGCAGCCAACGCAATTAAAAATTGATGAAAAGTTAATAAATTACCTACTTGTTCCAATTGACGGATATCCTTATTAAGATAAGTATCAATATAAAAAGGATAAAAATCTTTTGCGTTTAATTCTACATTACGGTACAGTTCCGGATATGAACCGCGTTGAATACGTGACCATAAATTATTATTTGAAAAAGAATAATTTGCTTTACGTTTAGATAAATAAGATTTGGTCGGTAAAAAAGGTTGGCTAAAATCATCATGAAAAATTTCTCTGTTTGACAACCCTAACAATTCAATAATCCCTACTCTTCCAGCCAAACTGTCTGAAATGTTTTTCATTAAAGAAAACTTTTGCGATCCTGTTAAAAAATACATACCATTATGTCTGTCTTTATCAACCAAATGTTTAATATTGATAAAACACTCACCTGCTAATTGAATTTCGTCAAAAATAATTGGGTAACTGTTATCGTTTAAAAACCCAATTACATCACTTTTAATAGCATTAAGTTGATTGATATTATCAAAAGAAATATACGAATAATCTTTATATGTATTTTGCAGTAAAGTACTTTTTCCTGTTTGTCTTGCTCCGGTTACAAGAATAACAGGGAAAAGTTTGCCATATTTTTTTAAGATTGTTTCAGCATGACGCTTAATATACATAAAAACTCCTTTATGTTAAAATTACATACCAATGTCATTTTAGCATAAAGGAGTTTTTTTGCAAGATATTTTTTATGAATATAAAAAATATCAATAATTTATTTTGTGTTCTTTCTTTAAAATTTTTAATATTTTATTATCCCATAATCATTTTAGCTGCAGCATTAATTGCCAACCTGCCATGTTCAAAAGTTAACCCGCCCTGCAAAAATACATTGTACGGTTCCCTA
Organism: Candidatus Gastranaerophilaceae bacterium; assembly: GCA_045616505.1. Classification (GTDB taxonomy): domain Bacteria; phylum Cyanobacteriota; class Vampirovibrionia; order Gastranaerophilales; family Gastranaerophilaceae; genus JAKSUT01. The sequence goes on from JAZLGV010000076.1 coordinate 3,141, forward strand.
ATTGGGCCGTCACAACTTAATTCAATGGACGCCCCTTGCACAAATGTCCCTGCCGCCATAATAATTTCATCCTGATAACCGGGCAAAGGTGACGGAACAGGTTTGACATGTGCATCAACCGGGGAATTACTTTGTATTGCTTCGCAAAATTGGCAAAGTTTCTCTTTGCTGCCCAAAGTAATACATTGAATAATATCGCTACGTAATTCTTCCGGCTCCGGTTTAACCTGATAACCCAATGCTTTAAAAATAGCCGAAGCGTATAAAGATGTCTTAACCGCCTGCATCACAATATGGGGTGCTAAAAACAATCCCTGATAAAATTCACGGGCAGTATCACCCAATGTAGCCCCCATTTCCCCACCCAATCCGGGTACTGTCAAACGGTAGGATGCCTTTTCCACCAAATCTGCTTTGCCAACAATATAGCCGCCAGTTGGTGCAAGTCCCCCGCCTAAATTCTTGATTAATGACCCTGCCACTAAATCAGCCCCGACTTCTGTCGGCTCCTGTTTTTCCGTAAATTCACCATAGCAATTATCAACAAAACAAATTATCTTGGGATTGATATTTTTTACAAATTGAATAATTTTACCGATTTTTTCTATATCAATAGTGTTTCTGATACTGCTATACCCGCATGAACGTTGGATATGTACCATTTTTGTAATTTTGGACACTTTTCGCCGGATTTCTTCAAAATCAGGTTCGTCGCCCTGCATAGTTACTTCTTTATATTTAATACCTATATTAATTAATGACCCTTCTGCGGCAACTGGATAACCGATAATGGTTTGCATGGTATCATACGGACTGCCTGTAACCGCCACCAATTCATCACCCGCTTTCAGATTTCCCAACAATGCCACCGCCAAAGCATGTGTACCGCTGACAAACTGACCGCGGACAAGGGCTGCTTCCGTTTTAAAAATATCTGTATAAATCAAATCTAATTTTTCCCTGCCCATATCACTGTAAGCATAACCCGTTGATGGTTTTAAATAAAAGTCAGACACCGTGTGCTTTCTAAAAGCATTAATTACTTTTTCAGTATTAAATAAAGCAATTTCTTCCAATAAAATTGACCGTTTACCAACTTGCGTCAGTGCGTCTTGTTCTATTTTTGCAAAATTCATTTGACACCTATCCTATTTCTTTAAATATTTTTCAAACATATTAAGATATTCTGTAGAAATTATTGCGTGAACTTTGGTACAATCTGCCAAATATTCTTCTTCAACCACTGTTCCCAATTCGTGTAATTTGGCTGCCATCGCCGTTTCTGTATATGGAATATAGAAAAAATCATCCACTGATTTTAATTTTAAGTTTTGGGCAATCAAATGTAAAAGTTTGTCCAAATTCATATTTTGCTTGGCAGAAACGCAAACGGCATTTTCCGCGTTTTGCAGACGTACCAGTAATTCTGAATTATCCGGCAGTTTATCAATTTTGTTATACACGGTAATAATTGGCTTGTCTTTAATCTGCAATTCTTCCAATACCTTATATACTGCGTTGCTTTGTTCCTGATACAAAGGATGACTGACATCAATAACGTGTAATAAAACGTCCGCATTAATAGTATCTTCCAAAGTAGATTGAAAGGCGGCAACCAACTGATGCGGCAACCTTTGAATAAATCCCACAGTATCTGTCAAAACAGTTTCTTGTTTGTCCGGCAAAATAAGTTGCCGTGAAGTCGGATCTAATGTGGCAAACAGTTGGTCTTTGGCATAAATATCAGAATTGGTTAAAACATTTAACAATGTAGATTTACCGGCGTTGGTATAACCTACCAATGAAATAGTAGGAACTTCCGCTTTAGCCCTGCCCTCACGATGCAAATCACGAACACCTTTGACCTTTTCAATGCTGTTTTTGATAAAAGCAATACGGTCACGGATATGACGTCTGTCCAATTCCAACTTTGTTTCCCCTGCCCCACGTGTACCAATACCACCGCCAAGCCGCGACAAAGCCAAACCTTTGCCCATAATACGTGGTAACATATATTGCAGTTGTGCCAGTTCAACTTGTAATTTTCCCTCATTGGAACGGGCACGTTGGGCAAAAATATCCAAAATCAAACCTGTACGGTCAATAACATGAATTCCCATTGCTTCTTCAATATTACGTTGTTGTGCAGGTGAAAGTTCATCATCAAAAATACATAAATCAATATTTTCCTGTTGGGCAAATAATGCCAATTCCTGTACCTTGCCCCTGCCGATAAAATATGCAGGGTCAGGTTTAGAACGTTTTTGAAAAAACTTTTTGACAACCACTGCTCCCGCTGTATCGGCAAGTTGTTTCAGTTCTTCCAAAGAATCTTCTGGTGTCCAACCCAAAGTAATATCCATGCCATTATATTCCATGCCAACCAAAACTGCTTTTTCTTGTTGCTTGTTCAGATTTGTTGCACCATCATTAGCCGATAAAGATTTTTCTATTGTAGCCACCAAGTTGGGAAAGAAAATGCTCTCTGCCTGTTCAGCACTGACAGGGTCACAAACAGACAAAGTAAATTCCCCGTTTTCATCATAACCTGTGATAATTGCGAAACTCAGCAAAGATTTTTCTATATCTGTCGGATGAACACCAATGGCAATCATGGCATCATAACGGTTAAGCCGTAAAGCACTTAAATCAATACCGCTTAATTCCGCATTACCGCCAGGATGAGTATGCAGACAACGGATACCGCTTAAATGTTTTTCACCACGCCTATTATTGATATTTGGCAAACTGACAGTATTGTTGTCACCAACACAAATACTTTGTACCGCCCCTGCCCTATCAAGATAAACAGAAATTTCACGGTTGATAATACTGCTGATTTTTACCAAATTTAATACCAATTCTTGACTGACAATTTGAGAATTGTCAACGTGACAATCGTAAATTTTATTCAATTGTTCAATAACGGAATTGCGAATTCCTTTTAAATTTCCTAAAACTTCCGACATAATGTTTATACCTCTTTAATAAAAATGATTAGATATTATACCACAAATATCAACATATTATAAAAGAATAAAAGACAAAAAAACAATGGAGAATATCCGAAAATATCCTCCATTGTTTTAAATACATTAATTATCAGTCAGCTTCAAATACATAAGCGGATTGGTTGGCAGTATTTTTTTGAATAACAAAATACTCAACTTCACCCTTGTTCAAATCTTTGTTGTCCACATCTTCACTAATGTCATCACCCAAAATACGGTATTCAATATCATCAATAACAATACAGGAAAGTTGAACAAAATTCGGTTGACGGAATTCCATATGTATTTTTCCTTGTGCATCAGACTGTGTTGTCAAAAGCCGGTTGTCTCTGTTGAAATAACGTAATTCCACATTGGGAACAGCAACACCAGCTTCGTCAACAATCATATAATTAAATTGGGCTACACCACGTTGCATTTCTTTGTGTGCCTGTGCTTTGTACATCTTGTCAAAAGGATTAAACCCGTCTGCAAAAGCAGTAACACTGACAGTCAAAGCCATCAAAAACATAATTAAAATTTTTCTCATTTTAAAACCTCCTTAAAAAATTAAATAAGCATAGTGTTGTAATATTATCATAAAAAAGATTCTTTGTAAATTTCAATTCTACTGCTTCAATTCGCTTAAAAACAAACTCAACCCTGTTAAAGCAATATTTTTTTTGTTTTCATCCCGTGTACCATTAAAATGTTTTTCTATTGTAATAATTTTATTTTTAACTGCCAAACCAAAATATACCACCCCAACCGCTTTTCCTTCACTAGGATTAGGCCCTGCATTTCCCGTAACAGAAATTGCGAAATCAGTTTTCATTAACTTTTGTACACCTGCCGCCATTTCATAAGCTGTTTCTGCACTGATGGCTGTAAATTTATTTAAAGTTTCTTGCGTAACTCCTAATACTTGTGCTTTGATTTCATTGGTATAAGATACAATACCGCCTTTAAAATATCTGCTGCTCCCTGAAATGTCAGTCAACAAACTGGCAACCAATCCACCTGTGCAAGATTCTGCTGTGCTAAGTGTTGCTTTTTGATTTACTAATATATTGCCAATTTCTGTGGCAAATTGTTTTGCTTGTAGCTCAATATTCATACAATTAACTGCCCTACACTTTCATAAGTAAATCCCTGTAAAATTTTAACTTTAACCATATCACCTACTTTAAGTTTTTGGGCATTTTCTATAAAAATCAGTCCGTCAATATCAGGTGCTTCACGGTACGAACGCCCAAATGCTAAAGTATTGTCTTCTTCATCAAATCCTTCCACAATTACATCATATATTTTTCCTTCTGTTGCTTTATGACAGTTTTCCGAAATTTTGGCTTGAATTGCCATTAATTCATCATAACGTTTTTCTTTAACTTCCGCTGCAATTTGATTTGCCATTTTACCTGCAAAGGTGCCTTCTTCTTGTGAATATTGAAATACACCGGCATTTTCAAATTTTTCTTCCCCAATAAATTTTTTCAGCGTTTGAAAATCTTTTTCTGTTTCACCCGGGTATCCAACAATAAAAGTTGTACGGATAACAATATCCGTAACTTGTTTTCTTAATTTTGCCAATAAAGAAATAATTTCTGCTTGTGTATCCCGCCTGTTCATAGATTTCAATATTTTGTCCGATGCGTGTTGAATGGGAATATCAATGTATTTGCATAATTTAGGCAACGTGGCAAATGCATGAATTAATTCATCATTAAAATTGTTTGGGTACATATACATTACACGTACCCATTGTAATTGCGGTATGGCACATAAATCTTTTAACAATTCCGCCAACCGCAACCGTCCATATAAATCTTCACCGTAACGGGTGGTGTCTTGTGCCACAACAATCAATTCTTTAATTCCCGTAGTTGCCAAATATTTTGCCTCTTCCAAAACTTCTTCATATTTACGGCTTTTGTATCTTCCGCGTATTTTAGGTATAACACAATAACTGCAATGATTGTCACAACCTTCTGCAATTTTTAGATAAGCAAAATGTTTTGGTGTACACAAAACCCTTTTGGCATCTGTTTTTATTTCGGGTTTCTTTTGCAAATGTATTGGACGTTTGCCATGTTTGACTTCTTCAAGAACAAAGGCAATATCAGTAAAGCAATTAGTACCAATAATACCGTCAATTTCCGGCATATCTTCTAATAAATCTTCCGCATAACGTTGCACAAGGCAACCGGCAACAAGAATATATTTACACTTCCCTGTTTTCTTTAAAGACGCTGTTTCCAATATTGTAGTAATAGATTCCTCTTTTGCACTTTGGATAAAACCGCAAGTGTTAACAATAACAATTTCCGCTTCCGTTATTTGATTTGTTAATTCATAGTTTGCTTCGCGTAAAATACCAAGCATCACTTCACTATCTACTAAATTTTTGGGACATCCCAAACTAATCATACCTAATTTCATAAATTTTCCTCTTTGTTATTACTAAAACGAACTTCGTCAAACCAACGTTTTAACAAATCATTACGATCTTCCGCCAATCTATATTTTGTATTAAGCCATAAATTTTCTGTATTTGCAGATGTAACAAATTCATAACCTGTTTCAAAATTAAAAATAATATTTTTGGCTTCAGGTGAATTTAACAACCAATCAACAAACACTAATGCTTCTTCTTTTGAATCTGTACCTTTATAAATGCCAGCACCATATAAAGTTACAGGTGTTCCAGTCTTAGGTTGAATTACATAAGCAGGAAAATCATTTTCCAAATATTCTGCAATATAACTCCGTGGTGTGATGGCAATATCGGCATCCCCTGATACAACCATACGAATTGGCGTAAACGGATATTTGGAATATTGCACAACATGTGAATTTAATTTTGAAAAATAATCAATAATTTCATCTTCGCCCATATTTGATGAAAAAGCAGCGAATAAATGTTGTTGTAATACAGAATTGTTAAAATTTTCCAAAACTACACGTATATTATTAAATTTCAACAAACTATCCCAATCAAATAAATTTTCCTGACCATATTTACGGGAAAAATCTTGATTAATCAATAAAACAACCGGGTCATAAAAAATCCCGGTCCAAGCATTATTAATGTCTTTAAAATTTGTCTTAATATCATTAAGAACAGTAAGTTCTATATTTTCCAAAGAACCTGCTCTTGCCAATGATTTTAAAGCATAAGAATTAGTTAAAATAATATCTGCTTGTATTTTTTCACCATTTAATTCATTTAAAACCATTGCTTTAAGGTTTACATTTTTGGATTTGCTGAAAGTATCAGCCAGCAAATTAACAAATTTGCCGTCCAAGTCAGAATAAATTACTAATTCACGCTGTACAGTTAATTGTAAAATGTTGTCTTTATAATTCTTATAAATGAATACAGACGCTATAAGAATAACAACAAACAAAATTTTTTTAATCATTTTTTTATCAAACAACGTTTCCCGTCACCAATCAAATCAGTTCGCCCTGCTTTTTGCAACGCTTCTTTGACAAGACGATAATTACGTGGATTTTTATATTGCATCAAAGCACGTTGCATTGCTTTGTCATGTAATTTTTTAGGAACGAATATTGGTTTAAAAGTGTTTACATCTACCCCACTATAATACATAGCTGTTGCGGCACTTCCCGGTGTAGGAATAAAATCTTGTACCTGTTTGGGCTGATGATGAATATCCCTTAAAAATTCTGCCAATGCAATCGCATCATTCAAAGTGCTTCCGGGATGACTGCTGATAAAATACGGAACTAAATATTGGGGCAATCCTAATTCCTGATTTTTTTTGGCAAACTCCCGCATAAATTTTAAAAATACTTCTTTGGGCGGTTTTCCCATTTTGTTTAAAACATTTTGGGAAATATGTTCAGGTGCAACTTTTAATTGACCGCTTATATGATATTCACATAATTCTGAAAGAAACCTTTGCTTTTTATCACACAACAAATAATCATATCTAATACCGCTACGGATAAAAACTTTTTTTATACCAGGCAAAGCACGGATTTCATGCAATAACTTTATATAATCACTATGGTCAGCATTTAAATTATCACAAGGTTTGGGAAATAAACATTGTTTGTCTTTACAAGTACCAAACTCTAATTGTTTCCCGCAAGATGGATGTCTAAAATTGGCAGTAGGCCCTCCCACATCATGAATATATCCTTTAAAATCAGATTTTTGTGACAAAATTTTTGCTTCACGCAAAATTGATTTGTGAGAACGTGATTGGATAATGCGTCCTTGATGAGCATGAATGGCACAAAAAGCACAACTGCCAAAACATCCGCGTGAACTGACAATGCTGAATTTTACTTCTTCAAGTGCAGGAACTCCGCCTAATGGTAAATAAGAGGGATGACATTCTCTTTGATAATTTAAATCATAAACAGCATCCATTTCTTCTGCGGTTAATGGTAATGCCGGCTGATTTTGTACAACTATTTTATTTATACCTTTTTGAATGACAATTTTCCCGGTAATCGGGTCTTGTTCCTTTGCCTGTAAAGAATATGCTTTAGCGAAATTAATTTTATCTTTTTTTATATCATCCAAAGATGGTAATTCAACATATTCTTCAGCATCCAATAAAGATTTGTCATCTAATAAAAAAGACGTGCCTCGCACATAATGTATATCGTGTATATCTGCCCCACCTGCAAGATAATCTGCAACCTCAACGATTTGTTTTTCTCCCATACCATAAATCAATAAATCTGCTTTACTGTCTTCCAAAATTGATGGCATTATACGATCTTCCCAATAATCGTAATGGACAAAACGTCTCAGGCTGGCTTCAATGCCACCAATTATTACAGGAATATCCGACCATAATTCTTTTATCTTTTGAGAATAAACAATGGTAGCATGATCTGGTCTTTTGCCGGTTATTCCTCCTGGTGTATATTTGTCTTCGCTCCGGGGCTTTTTGGCAGCAGTATAATGACACAACATTGAATCCAAATTACCACCACTAATCAATACAGCATAATTAGGTTTTCCTAATGTAGAAAACGAAAACAAATCTTTCCAGTCAGGTTGACATAATAAAGCAACTTTATATCCATGTGCTTCCAAAACTCGGGAAATTATTGCAGGTCCAAAAGAAGGATGGTCAACATAAGCATCTCCACTTATGAATAAAAAATCAATACTTTGCCAATCACGTTCTTTAATTTCCTGCAATGAAACAGGTAAAAAATCAAACATATAAATTATTTAGGATAATTACGTGTTACTACCCCTGTTGCACCACGCATATCTACAGGTTTGCCGTTAACAATAACTTGCATAACACCGATATTGCCGTATTTAACAGTAACACGTTTTTTCCCTTCAAATATTTTGTAACGACCATCTGTCATTAAACCACTATAAATTGCTTTGCCATCAGCAAAAACATCAATCCAACATTGTCCATTGGCAGTCATTTCCACAACAACCTTATCATAACGTTCACCAATAGCATTGGCATCTTTACGCTTCTCATTATTTTTAGGAACAACTACTTGTGGAGTTGATTTTTTAGTGTTAATAGTATTTTGAGTTTTTGTTATCGTTTGATTGGTGTTTTTTGTTTTGTCATAAGCATCAATTTCTTTATTTAAATCACTGTCGTCATTTAATAAATTCACAATAGTTTCATACACATTTACTATTTTTGTTCCAATACCTGCATTTTTAGGGTTTGTGTTCTCTGTAGCGGTTTCGGTAACTATGGTTGTTTTAGATTTAGTGGTATCATCAACACCGAATATACCTGGCAAAGAAAAATACATGCCTATCATAATTAGAATAATGCATAATCCTCTTAATATTCCTTTTACCGGAATTGCTTTTGATTCTTTAAAAAAATTAGTTTGTGTTCCAACCCCCTGTTCATGTCTAAGCGACATATTGACAGAAGAATTGTTACCGTGAACATTAGAATTACCAACCTGTTCTTTACGTTCAGATTTATATCTTTCAACAAGTTCCAACCCATTTAATCCTAAAAAGTTGGCATACCCTCTAATCGTCCCTTTAACATATATTTCACTTTTAAAATAAGAATAATCATCTTCCTCTAAAGCATGTAATGATTCCGCTCTAAAAGAAGTAATTTCTGCAACTTGTTCTAAAGATAGCTTTTTCTTTTCTCTGGCAGCCAATAAGATTTGACCTATAGTTTCTTCCATAATATTCTCCTTTACTCATTTAAAAATTTATTTTCTATTTCTTCGCGTGACATAATTACTTCCCGAGGTTTACTCCCAATCGCCAGTCCTATAATACCTAATTCTTCCATCGTATCAACAAGACGGGCTGCCCGTGTATAACCAATACGAAACCGTCGTTGTAACATTGAACTTGATGCTTGTCCCATATCCAAAACAAGATGTAATGCATCTTTAAATAATTCATCACCAACATTAGAACTTTCAGATTCTAACATTGTTTCATTATTATTTGAATTTAATTTTTCGGATGTAACTCCGTCTGTGTAATTTGTCGGAATAGATTGATTTACAATAAAATCAACTACACCATTCAATTCATTATCACTAACAAATGCTCCCTGCACACGGAGAGGTTTATTAACTCCAATCGGATAATAAAGCATATCACCCTTACCAACAAGTTTTTCTGCACCACCAATATCAAGTATGGTACGACTATCTGTTTGGCTTGAAACCGCAAAAGCAATACGCGATGGTATATTTGCTTTAATAATTCCAGTTATAACATCAACAGAAGGTCTTTGTGTTGCCAAAATCAAATGAATACCTGCCGCTCTTGCCTTTTGTGCAAGACGTAAAATTGCATCTTCCACATCAATACGGGCAACCATCATTAAATCTGATAATTCATCAATGATTACAACAATAAATGGTAATTTTTGTGAAGCACTCAAATTATAGCTGTTAATTTCTTTGACATGGCTTTTCGCAAAAAGTGTATAGCGTTTTTCCATTTCTTTAACCGCCCAATGTAATGCAGAAGCCGCTTGTTTCATATCTGTAACAACTGGTGTCAACAAATGTGGTATGCCATTATAGTTTGATAATTCAACAACTTTAGGGTCAATTAAAATAAATTTAACCTCATCAGGATGTGCTTTAAAAAGGATACTCATAATTATAGAATTAATACAAACAGATTTGCCACTTCCAGTTGAACCTGCTACAAGTAAATGTGGCATTTTAGTTAGATCAATGGTAATTACATTACCGCTAATATCTTTCCCTAATCCGATACATAATGGTGAAGAATGAGATTTTACAATTTTGTCAGCAACTATTTCTTTTAAAAATACAGAATCATTTTGTAAATTTGGAACTTCAATACCAATAGCTGCTTTACCGGGTATAGGTGCTTCAATTCTAACACCACTTGCCGCTAATTTTAAAGCAATATCATCAGCTAAATTTATTACACTACTTACTTTTACACCAGGAGCAGGTTCTACTTCAAATCTGGTAATACTTGGTCCTCTTGTTGCCCCGGTAACATTGGCTAAAACTTTAAAATCATCTAATGTCTGTTCTAAAATTTCACATTGTTTTCTGATATCTTTTTCATAAACAGCTGAATTAATATGATGCGGTTTGTCTAATAAATCAACATTTGGATATTTATAAAAAATTCTTCTTTTAATAATTGGTTTTGTAGAAGTATCTGAAACATTATCAGAATTATCATTCATATTATGCTGTATATCATCAACAGAATTTTCACGATAATGTTTAATAATTAATTTTTCTGAATTTTCATTTCCAGTATTTCGACACAAGGGAATAATATTATTAGATTTAGTATCATCTTCTGCATTTATATTATTTTGCACAGAATTATAAGTATTTTCAAATGAATTTACCATAGTTCGTTTTTCTTGCCAATCAGGAATTTCTATAGATTTTTTTTCTTTTAGTTCACTATAGACATTATCAGAATATCCTTTACGAATAATACGTTTTAAAGTCCCCTCTTTTCTGATTCCATCACTAAATTTCGTAAATTCTTTTCTATCATATAACTTACGAACTAAATTATCAGTTGTAGTATTATTTTTCTTTTCGTCTTGTATTTTTTCTGAAACATTATATTTATCTTTTTTTCGTCCAAAGATAATGTCACGTGCTGATAAAGTAATATTTTTTGATGATAAATATTTAATAGTAGAATGATTTTCGTTTTTTTTCTGAGGAATATCCATATGATTTTTTTCTTTTACGTAATCATTTATATTTTCATTAATATCATCTTCAATAAATTTTGCATTTCCGTCAGAAACGTTTTTTGACCGTTTTTCTTTTATTTTTTTTGCAATTAATCGTTTTAACAAAATAAACGGATAGAAAAGATAACTAACAAAATCAAAATAAGGAATCATTAAAAATATACCAATAACGAATATTATTATTAAAACAGCCAAAGTTGTTGTTGCATCAAAAAATTTATGTAAAGGTAAAACAACAATTCCACCAATAAATCCTCCACCATCTGCCAATAAATTAGGATAAAGTTCAAAATGTGGTTCTATATCCAAATGATGAACAAAACCGCAAACTGCAATTACAATAAAAAACAGACCAAAATTTTTAGGATTTAAGAATTTATATTCTTCCTCTGAAAGAATACTTGTCCCGATGATTGCCAAACAAATTGGTAAAAGAAGATTACATTTACCAAAGATACGAAAAATAAATTCTTTAAACGACGACAAAAACAAAAAATAATCAGAAAAATAAATTGCCAATAAAGAAATAAATGCTAATAACAAAAACAATATACCAAAAGCAATCCTTAAAAATCTACTTTTAGCATTTTCGCAATCAAAATTATTTTTACTTAATTCATTATTTTCCAGATTTTGTTCTATAATTTTTCTTTTCATTTATAATCCAAAACATTAAATTTCCATAACAATTGAGATAATCATTGGGCGACGATGGGTTTTGTCATATAAAAAACGCCCCAAAGAATCTCTTATAGTTGTTTTCACAACAGATAATTCATAACCATGCCCGGCACTATTTTCTAAGGCTTTAATAACCGTTATCCTTGCATTATGCATTAAATCTTCTGATTCTTTTACAAATACAAATCCACGTGAAACAATATCAGGTCCATTAACAACCCGTCCATTTTCTTTATCAACACTTACTACAACAATTAAAATACCATCTTGAGATAATTGTTTTCGGTCATGTAAAACAATATTTCCTACATCACCTATACCATCAACCATAACCTTTCCTGCTGCTACTTTACCATTTCGTTTAATATAAGTTCTTGTTAATTCAATAACAGATCCATTTTCTCCAATAACAATATTATCTTTAGATAATCCTAAATCATGAGCCAACCTGGCATGTTTAATTAAATGCCGAAATTCCCCATGTAAAGGAACAAAAAATTTTGGCCTAACTAAATTATGAATTAATTTTAATTCCTCTTGACTGGCATGCCCTGAAACATGAACGCCACTTGAACGTTCATATACAACATTAGCTCCAAGTTTATACAAATTATCAACAGTACGAGAAACAAGTTTTTCATTACCTGGAATTGGTGTAGCAGAAATAATAACTGTATCTCCTGGAACAATATTTACTTTTTTATGGTCACCTATACTCATACGCGTTAAAGCACTCATTGGTTCGCCCTGACTTCCAGTTGTAACAATAACAATTTGTTTTGCAGTATAATTTTTAACTTCGTTAATATCAATTAAAACGCCCTTAGGTATATTCATATATCCTAACTTAACTGCAATATCAACTACATTTTCCATACTACGTCCAATAACTGCAACTTTTCTTTTATATTTTGCGGCACTATCCATTACTTGCTGAATCCGATGCACATTAGATGAAAAAGTAGCCACAATAATTCTACTTTTCGCTAAAGCAAATTCATCATCAAAAGTTTTGCCAACAATTTTTTCACTTGGAGTAAAACCTGTACGCTCAGCATTAGTACTATCAGCTAAAAGACATAACACTCCTTGGTCACCAAATTCTGCAAATTTATTAAATTCAGTTACTTGCCCGTCTACTGGCGTATGATCAATTTTGAAATCACCAGTATGAATAATTCTACCTAATGGTGTATTAATAGATAAAGCAATCGAATCTGGAATACTGTGATTAACACGCATAAATTCCATTGTAAAAACTCCACAATGAATTACATCTCCTGGCTTTATGACATGAAATCCATGTGTACTTACACCATTTTCAGCCATACGGCCTTCACAAATACCTAAAGTTAAAGCCGTTCCATAAACAGGGACATCAAGTTGTTTTAATACATATGGTAAAGCCCCAATATGGTCTTCATGTCCATGTGTTAAAAAAATAGCTCTAACTTTATCTTTGTTTTCTAATAAATACGTAATATCAGGAATAACCAAATCAATTCCTAACATTTCATCTTCAGGGAACATTAAACCTGCATCAACAACAATAATATCTTTACCATAACAAAATGCAGTCATATTTTTCCCAATTTCACCAAGCCCCCCTAACGGAACTATAAACATTTTGCCAGTATCTTTTTCTTTTTTTTGCTTTTTTGTTGTATTAAATAATTTCAAAACAGACCTCCAAATATCCTTTCTAAAAATTCAACTTTTTTTAGTTCATGTTTACAATTATATATTATACATAATTATAATTAAAATACAAATATTTACAAATTTATTTATTTCGTGTAAAATATTTAAAAAGGAGAAATAAAATGAATTCAAACGTATATTCTGTAAAATTAGCAAGAACATTATATGATAATGTATATCGTTGCAGATTATTAAATGAAAATGAACAACCAATTGGGGATTTAAAAATTATCCCTGTCATACCTATCCCAAGAGATCAAGTACCAGATGACGCTCCTGTAGTACAAGCGTATTTATATGTAATTGTTTGTGATGCTGATATAAACAAAGATAACTTAATAGATTTTGAAGAAAAAACAAGTTTGGCATTATTAAAAAGATTTGCGACAGAAACCATAAGTTTTCAATATTGTGAGTTTTATTATCCGTCGCCAGCTTTTATTTTTGAACAAAAAGACTCATTAAATACACCTTTAAATTAAGAAAAACCCATCTTAAGATGGGTTTTTCTTAATTTAAGCATCTTTTATTGTTAAACTACGGACAAAAATATTTACATTTTTTACTTGCATACCAGTAGCCCGTTCAATTTTTTCTTTAATTTTATTTTGTGACTGTTTCACAACTTTAAAAATTTCTATTCCATAAAACAAAATTATT
>JAZLGV010000077.1:0-2220 GCA_045616505.1 Candidatus Gastranaerophilaceae bacterium
TCTTTATCATCAATAGTTATAGTGATTTTTTTATTGAAAAATTCTTTATAACCATTGCTTGCATTAAAATAATAATCTGATAATGTTAAATCATAATGTCTGCCAGCTTTTATTTTTATTCTACTATCAACTTCTTTTGGAGAAATCACGATTCCGTCTGATGTCATTACACCTATTAATTGACCTGTTTGTATAAGACCTAAATTTTCTGGTTTTTCAGACAAATCATATACATTAATTGGTAAAATATTTGTATCCCATGAACCTAGTATTTGAAAAAGGCTTGATGACTTAACAGATTCTGGAACTTCAGAATATTTTGGATTTTCATTTACTGGAACATTTTTTTCTTCAATTGGACTTTGCGCTTTTCCATCTGTCAAATTTAATAAGTCAAAAAACACACAAGAAGATGTTGTTTTCCATTTTGTTTCATCAAAACCATTTTCTGATATTAGATTATATGAAATGTACAAATTATCAGTTGGTTCTAAAACTCCACTAGTTAAAACTAAATCACCATATTTAGATAAAGACATAGTCCACATAGAATCACCATATTTGTCTATAGCTTCAAATGTCATGTTTGTATGTTCAATCAAAAGACGATTATTTCCTCCTGTGCCCTTAATGAGAGAACCACCACTACTATGGCTAACTACTTGCCCTGTTCTTATATTATTTTTAAATTCTTCATTATCATATATTGAAGTTAAATAAGGACGCGATTGCAAAGCATAATCAATAGCATCGCAATAATATTCATTTGTCCAATCTATATTCCCTCTAAATTTAAAACCTGCTGCTTTGATCATTTTATAGTTATCTGTGTCTTCTACTGCAACAGGAACAAATGACTCTTCTACAGGAGCAACCTCTTCTACTTCTGGAGTTTCTTCAACTGGTGGGGTTTCAGATATTGGTTCTTCTTCAACTGGTGGTTGTGGTTTCTCTTCAACAGGATCTTCTGATACTGGTTCTTCAACAACAGGCTCCTCTTCAATTGGTTCTTCCTCTACAGGTGGTTGAGGTTTTTCTTCAGGTATTTCAATTGGTGTTGGGTCTGTTGGTTGTTTACAAGCAGACATTCCAACACTTGCCATGCCAAGAATTGCTGCAGCTGCTAATGCTTTCATTGCGTTTGCAGATTTGTTTACTCCCAAGCCTTCAAATGATGGGGTTGTTTGATATTGTTGCTGTTTAAATTTCGTAGCGTTTGTATTGTTTGACAACGCACCTATACGTTGTATCATCATAATTTTTATTCCTCCAATATTTAAAATCTAATACGTTTCACATATCTTATAAAAATGGTAAAAAAATAATTTGCGTACTTTTTACACTTATTTTTACAAAACTATAAAATAAATATACTTTTATTGCAATTAATTAAAGATATAATATTTCATTTTTTATAGTATAATCGTTATTAAGGAGAAAATGATTATGGGAAAAATTTATTTTGTAGATGTAACAAACAGAGATGGTGTTCAAACATCAAGACTTGGTTTAGCTAAATTAGAAAAAACTATAATAAACGTATTATTGAATGACATGGGTATATCTCAATCAGAATTTGGCTTCCCAACAACAAGACATGAACTTAATTATTTGAATGCAAACTTGGAACTTGTAAAAAGAGGCGCTATTACAAAAACAAAACTTTCTGGTTGGATGCGTGCAATCGTTGATGATGTTGAATTATCTTTTTCAAATGTTCCATATCTTGAAAACATAAATCTTTCTCAATCTACTTCTTCTCAAATGATTCAAGGTAAATATTTGGGTAAAAAATCACCAGAAGATATTTTGAAATTGTCAAAAGAAGCTGTTGAATGTGGTGTTTCGCACGGTGCAAAAATTATTGGTGTAAACGCTGAAGACGCTTCAAGAAGTGATATTGAATATCTAATTACTTATGCAAAAGAAATGAAAGCATCTGGTGCAAATCGTTTTAGATATTGCGACACTTTAGGTTTTGATGACCCGCAAACTGCGTATGATAGAATTTATAGAATTGCAAAAGAAGCAGATATTGATGTAGAAACACACTTCCATAACGATTTAGGAATGGCAGTTGCTTGTTCTGTTATGGGTGCAAGAGCTGCAATTGATGCTGGCAGAGATGCATATATAAATACCGCAATCAATGGCATGGGCGAAAGAGCTGGAAACGCTGATTTGGTTTCTTGTTTGCTTGCTATTTTAAAATCAAGCGGG
>JAZLGV010000078.1:0-3321 GCA_045616505.1 Candidatus Gastranaerophilaceae bacterium
AATAAAAAACAAACAGAAAAATTTTAAAATTTTTGAAAAATTAAAAAGTGTAAAAGTTTGTAATACAATTTTATCACAAAACTTTTAAATCATGCTTTTTTATATTAGTATTTTTTTAAAGGGATATATAAGGGGATATTATGGAATTTGTTGTAAGAAAAGAAGATTTGTTTAATGGTATAAGAATTGTTGAAAGAGCAACTTCTATAAAAGGTGTTCAACCAGTTCTTGCAAATATTTTAATTGAATCTATTAATAATTCAACTTTGAAATTTACTGCAACAGATTTAGATTTAACAGTTGTTGCAAAAATAGATGCACAAGTAAAAGAAGAAGGAAAAATAACACTTCCTGCTAAAAAATTAAGTGATATAGTATCAAAAGTTTCTGAAGGTTTAATAGAATTTAAAACAGATGATGAAACAAATAAAATGAATATAAAATGTAAAAATGCAAAATTTGAAATCTTATCAATTCCAGCAGAAGAATTTCCTCAAATTAATGAAGAACAAGAAAATTTAAATTCAGTAGAAATAGATATTAAACCTTTTAACAAAGCAGTAAAACAAGCAAGTTTTGCAGCTGCAAGTTATGAAACAAATAATATATTATCAGGTGTTGTTTGTAAAATAGAAAATTCTGTTTTAGAAATGGCTTCAACTGATGGAAATAGACTTGCAAGAGTAAGAGAAAAAATAGAAAAAAATGCAGAAATAGAACAACTTGTTATTCCTTCAAAAACACTTCAAGAATTCTCTAAAATGGCAAGTTTTATAGAAGAAGATACTGTAAATATAAGTTTTGAAAAATCTAAATTATATTTAAAAACAGAAAAAATAACTTTAATTTCAAGATTGATGGAAGGAAATTATCCAAAATATAATCAATTAATTCCAACAGAAAGTCCAAAAGAAGCGATAGTTTCAGTTCCTCAACTTATTTCTTCTCTTGAAAGAGTAGCAATTATGGTAAACGAAAAAACAAGTAACGTTAAATTTATGTTTACTGAAGATAAATTAACACTTTCAGCTGATACTCCTGATTCTGGAGCTTCAGAAGATTCTTTTGAAATAGATTATAAAGGAGAAGATTTATTAATAGCATTTAACTACAAGTATGTACTTGATAGTTTAAGAAATTTAGAAACAAGTGAAGTAAAAATAGGATTAAATTCAGCATTATCAGCAACTGTTTTAAGACCAAATAATGAAGATGATTATATTTGTTTGATAATGCCACTTCACATTCAAAACTAGGTATTGCGAGAAAATCTCGCATTTTTACACTGATAGGAGTTTAGAAGCGAATTTTATAATTCGCTTTTTTTTTATGGTTATATTTTAAGGTTTTAAAAATGCTTCTATAAAACCATCAATATCTCCATCCATAACAGCGTCGATATTTCCCATTTCAAAATTTGTTCTATGGTCTTTTACCATTTTATATGGATGAAAAACATAAGAACGAATTTGTGAGCCAAAATTTATATCGAAATTTTCACCTTTTAATTCTGCAAGTTTTTTTTCATGTTCTGCTTGTTTAATAGCCAAAAGTTTAGATACAAGAATTTGCATTGCGTTTTCTCTGTTTTGTAATTGAGAACGTTCTTGTTGGCATTTTACGACAATTCCTGTAGGTTTGTGAGTTAATCTTACTGCTGTTTCTACTTTATTAACATTTTGACCACCTGCTCCGCCTGAACGCATTGTTTCAAATTCAATTTCTTCTGGAGGAATAGTTATAGAATTTTCGAAATTTTCAAGAATTGGTGAAACTTCGCAAGAAGCAAAACTTGTTTGTCTTTTTCCATTAGCATTGAAAGGTGAAATACGAACAAGTCTATGAACACCTTTTTCTGCTTTTGCATAACCGTATGCAAATTTTCCTGTAATTTTAATAGTAGAAGATTTTATTCCTGCTTCTTCACCATCTGAAGTATCAAGAATTTCAACTTTCCAATTTCTTTTTTCTGCCCATCTTATATACATTCTAAGAAGCATGCTTGCCCAGTCTTGAGCATCTGTTCCGCCTGCACCAGCATTGATAGAAAGAATTGCATTTGCTTCATCATATTCGCCTGAAAGCATTTGTTCTATATCATATTTATCTAGTTCTTTTTTTATAAGTTCTAAATTATTTTTTGCATCTTCTAAAAGTTCTTCGTCTTCAAGTTCAAGAGCGACAGAAATATCTTCTAAAAGATTATCCCAATTTTTAAAAAGAGAAATTTTATCTTTTATTTCTTTTGATTTTGCACCAAGTTCAGAAGCTAAATTTTGATTTGACCAAACTTCTTTTGTTTGAAGTTTTTGTTCAATTTCTTCAAGTTCAGATTTTAATGACTCAAAGTCAAAGATACTCACGGTTTTTTAAAACTCGTGCCTTTACATTATTAAAATCTTGTTTTAATTCTAAATCCATGTTATAAATATATTAGAAATTAATGAGAGTGTCAAACTTTATGAAATTGAAAAATTTAAAAAAGAGAGATATTTTGTTAATAAACGAGGATGCAAAAGAAAAGTATCTAAAAATAAAATAATGGACTGGCTTATTGTCAGTCCTTTTTTATAGCAAAAAAAAGGAGGTAAAAATGATTACATTTATACCAAGTCAAGTAAAAGAAAAAGTGGAAAGTCTTTCTCAAAAGATAGATTTTTTACAAAAAGAGTATGAAAAGACAAGACAATTAGAATTAGAAATTAAAAACATTAATTCTGAAATTAAAATGAAAAAGTTATTGTCTGAAAGATTATGCCAATATATAAAAGAAGAAAGTCAAAAATAAAAGCGAAGAAATATATTTTCTTCGCTTTTTAAATATAAATAATAAAAATTGTTATTGTTTAACACCATTAAACATTTCTTTTATACCATCGACAGAACTTAAAATTCCTGTTGCTTCGTATGGCATATAAACAATTTTGTTATTTTGTCCTTCATTTATAGATTGAAGTGTTTCTAAATATTTCATAGCAATAAGGTATTTATCAGGTTGTCCTTTGTCAGAAATAGCATCAATAACAACTTTGATAGCATTACCTTCAGCTTCAGCTCTTTTAATACGAGCTTGAGCATCACCTTCTGCCTGTAAAATTTCTGCTTGTTTTTTACCTTCTGCTTTATTGATGGCAGATTGTCTTTCACCTTCAGCTTTCAAAATTGCAGATTGTTTTAAACCTTCTGCTTCTAAAATTGCAGCACGTTTATCTCTTTCTGCTTTCATTTGTTTTTCCATTGCTTGTTGAATATCAATAGGAGGAATAATATCTTGAAGTTCAACTCTGTTTACTTTTACACCCCATTTGTTTGTTGCTTCGT
>JAZLGV010000079.1:0-3853 GCA_045616505.1 Candidatus Gastranaerophilaceae bacterium
AAAGGAAGGATACAGGGAAGGTCGCAGACCATTACAATCAACCAAGATTACTTATGCTTTGGAACTGCTTAAAACCCACACTTACAAAGAAGTTGTGGAGATAACAGGGATAAGCAGGGCAACTTTGGCGAGATACAAAGCGAAACAATAAAAATAGGAGGCTAAATGTCTCACGGCACCGCCTCCTATTTTTTAGGGTTTCTTAAAATTTAATCATTATTTATTAAAATTACTCAAATATTTTGCTGTCCTTAATTTTAATTAAAGTTTTTATTGCTTCATCATATGTAACCTTATCAAAAATTAAATGGGAAGTAATAATTTCATAATCTCGTTCAAAATATCCTGTTTCAACAATTTTTTGCAAAATATTATTTATATTTACTCCATCCACTGCGGACACTGCAACTTTAGATGTTTGGCGTATTTTTCTAACTTCTTTAACTAAATTCTTAAATTCTTTATCCATTATCACCTGAGAAAAAATTTTATAAATATCATATATATGTCTTGAATTTCTCACATATTCTTTGCGTATGTAATAATCGCATAAAGCAAACACTTTATCTATTAATGTGCGTTCTAATGACTGTACTTTAATCAAACTATGTGTTAAAGAATATTCGTCTGCACATGTTTTATTCTCATCTATCAAGACATTGCTAACCATACTGTCAATTAACAATACCAATGCCGGTACTGCTGTTGATATGTACGTTAATTCCAAAACGATTGTTGATGTCAACAAATCATTATTATCTTTGAACACACTTTCATATACAATCGTGTACTTATTATAATCCTTCCTGCTGTGTGTTTCCCCAATGTTTGCAATTTTTAAACCTAAATTATTTATAACTTCCTGTAAAATTTTTTTAATTTGTTTTCTCCTGCCCTGAGTTACGGGCACATCAGTACTTAAGTCAACATCTTCGGAAAATCTGTCAATAATCTTATGACATTTTGACAATGACGTACCACCTTTAAATACCAGTTCAGGAATTCTTTTTGTTAATTCACGTAAGATAATAAATACATAATAATCTTTCTCAATCATTGTTGCAGAGAGATTATATTTTTCATGACAAATACTTAAAATTTGTGAAAACAATTTTTTATCATTATGCAATAGCTTCACTTAGAACACCAGCCTTATAAAGATTTTTATAAATCACATCCGGATAAAACTTCAAATATGGTTTTATCTTGGCAAATGTTATTTTTTTATCCCGTAAATATTTAGCAATTCTTTTCCTCAAAAAATCATCCGTTGCTTCTACCGGATACAAATCCTGCAACATATCAAGCAATCTCAAAATTTCCCAATTATTTTCTGTAACTGTAACCTTGGGTTTACGTATAATAACCCGCATTCCCTGAATAACCTTTTTTCTCATTGCAGTTGTCGCATAATTACTGACAATTTCATAAACATTGCTAACTTGTGTTGTAAGGTTCATATCATTGTAAAATTGCATACCACCTCTATATCCACATCTGCCATTGTTATCAAAAAAATATTTTTTTGATATTACTTCATCGCATAACGGACCAACACCAGATTTAATAACAGAATAATCTGGCATATAATAAATTCCAACATCAAATTTTTTAAGTTTGCCAATTTTAACTAAACGCTCAACCTGTTTGCGAATATTGTTTTCACTGATTCCTGACTGTTTAAGTTCACTTAAAAAAATTGGAACCGCTAAATCATAATTGCTTTCAATATAATCCTTTAATTTCATATAATCCGCCTTTGTCACTTTTCGGAAATAGTATATTTCTTATTTATGATTATAAATATTTTTGTTTTTTTGTCAACAGGGTTCCATACAAAAAATACAGATAAGCAAGACAACTTTGGCGAGATAAAAGCAAAAAGGCTACTGTAATCAGTAGTCTTTTTAGCAAGTTACATAATAAATTTCCTATTAAAATTTTTGCTGTTTTAATTAACCGCTGGAATTAAACAAAATCTGCTTGGTCAATGCCTGCCGCTTTTGCAACTTGTATCTGTGTCATGTTTTTTTCAATCCTTGCCTTTATCATTGCTCTGGCAATCTAGTATTCTATTGTTTTTCACCCAGTCAATAAACTTTCTATCATCATTTGCAGTATCAAAATAACTTTCTACTAACGAATTTCTATTTTTCCCCCTCCTACATTAGTTTTTACGTCTTCCAACTTACATTTTCCCTCAATTCCAAAATATCTAATTTTTCTTTCATAAGTCTAAGTATATTTCTATTTTCCATATTTTCTGATCCAAAATATTGTTTGATAATATTAATATCTCTTATTCCATTTAAACACTGATATGCAAAAGCAATATCACCCATAGAAACGTGACTTTTTTTCAGAATACTATTAGCATAAAGTTTAAAATAATCGCCACACAAAGAACTGCCACCAACATAACTGTACTTAAGTTTTGTTCTATCTATTCTGTTTGTTATGTACCTAAACAAATCATCCATATTATCATAATGCTTTACTGTTGCAAATTTTTTGTAACGAAACAATTCAAACCTACCATTTTCTTCTTTGTCTGTCTGAAAAATTTTAACGGTACATTCTATTCTGAAGTCTAAATTCTTTCTTTTAATATCCAAATAAACAAAATTCTCACCTTCTGCATATCTTACTTCTTGTTCTTGGTGAATAAAATACACCTGCCCGTCTAACTTTAGTATTCCTTTTTTGATAAGAAACCCCTGCTCTTCTGCCACAATATCCATTCCACATATAACACCATCGCCGTAATTTTCAAAAAAAGAAACCACAAAATCATGAGGATAATCACGTAAACTACACAACTTATCTGCCGATAATATATCACCTTTTCTAAATTCATATTCAACAGACATAATTTTTACTTTCTCCCATCAAAAAATACTTCTTGCAAAATGTCTGTCTCAAATGGACATTGCCGCTTCTCACCAATATATATATCGGCCTTTTTTTATATATGGGCAAAATACTGAACCCATAATTATCTTTATCTAAAAATACTGCCACATATTTTCTATTTTCCGTCAAATGATCCAGAAACTCTTGATCAATAGCATCCCTTGACAACTTACTAATTTGATCTAGATTTTTCTTTTCATATTCCATATCAGCATAATAATACTTATATGGTTTACTTTCCTGCTCATCTCTGTTTTTTAAATATAAATATAATTCTTTTCCAGCATCAGTAATACGAACTTTTTCCGCCTTTTGTTGCCAATTTTCACCTTCTTTAATAAGTTCTTTCGTTTCTCCATTTTCATTTTTCCAATAAACAGACACTGGAACATTTCTGACTGCATTTTTCATATTCACTTCAAGATTAGAAGTATGAAGTTGATGCAAATATAAAATAGCGCCCCTCAAACAACGTAATTTTAACTCATTTGCCTCCCCGTCACCTAACCCTGCTTTTTTTCTATCCGATGTAATTTTTCTACCCGGCAAAAATTCTTTCATATATAGTCACTTTAAAAGCCTCCTCTTAAATACAATAAACAAAACATAAATAACACAATTATCAAACAACTATAATACTTATTTTAATATCAGTCAATAAAACCACATTATTTACATATTATTTACATATTATTTTCATTCTTCTACATTCAATATAAGATATTTTAATAATTAAAAGTTTTATTTTTATTTTATTGTATTTAATTAAAATTTACAATAATGATAAATAATACTTTCTAAGGTTCTGTCAAGAATTATGTGTAAACGTTTTCTTCAAGCTTTGGCTCACCACCATATATTTCATCAAAAATCTGATTAATTTCTATACTCGTTTCTTCAAACGGAACGGCGGACTTAAAATATTGTTCTTCATTGTAAT
>JAZLGV010000080.1:0-34396 GCA_045616505.1 Candidatus Gastranaerophilaceae bacterium
TTCATAAACAGAGCCTTTCATAAGTATAGATAAAACAGGCATTGTTTCATCCAACATTGCAATAGGACCATGTTTCAACTCACCTGCGGCATAACCTGTTGCGTTAATATAACTGATCTCTTTAAGTTTCAAAGCACCTTCTAATGAAGTAGCAAGGTTTACGCCTCTAGCTATATATATAAAATCTTTATGAGAAGAATATTCTTTTGCACATGCTTTTATATCTTCTTTATGACTTAAAATCTGTTCAATTTTTTGAGGAATTATAACCAATTCACGTTTCAATTCTTTAGAATATTCACGAGTAATAGAACCTTTGATTTCTGCCATATAGATTGCTAAAAGATAGAACGAAATCAGCTGAGCAACATAAGATTTTGTAGCAGCAACTGAAACTTCAATACCAGCATTTACAGGGATTAAACTATCAGCAAATCTTGCCATAGTAGAATCTGGTCTGTTTGTAATAATCAATATGTGAGAACCACGTTCTTTTGATTGTTTAATTGCAGTAATTGTATCTGCTGTTTCACCTGATTGAGAAACACCAATAACAAGTGTTTTTTCATCAGTAACTGTTTTTCTATAAATATATTCACTTGATGCTTCAACATCAACAGGAATACCACAAAAATCTTCAATCAAATATTTACCAACCATTGCGGCATGCAAAGAAGTACCACAAGCGATAATTTGAATTCTGTTTAATTTTTTCAAATCTGCTTTTGTAAGATTAACTTCGCTCAAGTTAATTGGTTCATCAGTATTGAACAATTTACCACTCAAAACATTTCTTATAACATCTGGTTGTTCGTGAATTTCTTTCAACATGAAATGTTTGAAACCCATTTTGCTAAGTGCAACTGGTTCCCATGGTAACATTTCTACTTTTTGAGAAAGCTTATTATTTTCAATGTCTATAAGTTCTAAACTTTCACGAGTCAAAGTAACTATTTCATTATCATTTAAATACATTGCTTTTTTAGTATGTTCGATAATTGCAGGAACATCAGATGCAACAAAATATTCACCTTCACCAATACCAACCAATAATGGTGCATTTCTTTTTGTAGCAACTAAAACATTCGGGTTATCTTGGTGCATAATACATAAAGCATAAGCACCGTCAATTTCTTTTGTAGCCTGTCTTACAGCTTCTGTTAAATTTTGCAATTTACCATAATGATAAGCAACCAAATGAGCAACAGTTTCTGTATCAGTTTGAGAACGGAACTTGCAACCTCTTTTCTCTAAATCTGCTCTCAATTCTTTATAATTTTCAATAATGCCATTGTGAACAATAACCAATTTTCCACAATTACAAGTATGTGGATGAGCATTTACTGTAGTTGGAGCACCATGAGTAGCCCAACGAATATGACCAATACCTAAAGTTGAAGAAGCAGTTTCTGAAACATGTTTTTGCATTAAATCATCAAGATTTTGTAATTTACCTTCAGCTTTATAAACTTTTATTTCTTTGCCACTATGAATAGCAATACCAGATGAATCATATCCACGATATTCTAGTTTTCTCAAACCACTTGTCAAGATATCTACTACTGACTTTGAGCCGATATATCCAACAATTCCACACATATTATTTAATTCCTCATTTGACTAAAAAACAATAAAATTATTGTACTATTTTAGCATACAAAACACAAAGTCAAATAAAATTTTTATAAAGAAAAATTATTCTGTTACAACAGAAACATTTCCAATATTCAATGGCTTAATAATATCTTCTACAACAGAATCACTAGTTTTTAATTTTAAAACACCATTAGGATATTTTGCCCAATGATAAGTAGAACACATAACAGAAACTTTACTTGCATCTATTAAATTCATGTGAGAAATATCAACAGATAAATCAGGACAATCATTTTCAAAAATAAATTTTCTTAAATCTTCAACAATTTCAACAAAATTTCTTGATTTATCAATTAACGCTTGTACCATAACTAAAACTCTCTTGTATCACTACTTTTCACATGTTTTATAACGACTGAAAAAAGTTAAAGATTTAATAAGTTTTTTTAAAACTACACCATATAATGTAGTTTATTGTATAATCGTTATATGAACAGCAGAGGTAGAAATATGAAAACACTAAGCATAACTGATTTAGCAAAAGATGTATTTGATATAGAAGCAAAATCAATTTTAAACTTAAAAGACAGACTTGGAAACGATTTCGATAAAGCTATAGATATATTATACGCTTGCAAAGGCAGAGTAATAATTACAGGCATGGGTAAATCTGGCTTAATTGGTAAAAAAATTGCAGCAACTCTATCTTCAACAGGAACACCATCATACTTTCTACACCCAGCAGAAAGTATTCACGGAGATTCAGGAATAATAACAAGAGATGACGTTATTATAGCAATTTCAAATAGTGGTGAAACAAAAGAATTATTAAATTTATTACCAATAATAAAAAGATTTGGTGTACAAATGATTGGACTTACAGGAGGCTTGAATTCTTCTCTTGCAAACCAATGCGATGCGGTACTTGATATTTCAGTAGAAAAAGAAGCTTGTCCTCTAAACAAAGCTCCAACTGCAAGCACTACAGCAACTCTTGCAATGGGAGATGCACTTGCAGTTTGTTTATTAGAAAAACGTGGTTTTACAGAAGAGGACTTTTTGGTATTCCACCCAGGTGGAGCGCTAGGAAAAGGTATTTTATACAAAGTTGAAGAACTAATGCTTACAGGCGAAAACCTACCTATAATATCTGAAGAAACAAAATTTACAGATACAATAGAATTAATCTCTGAAAAGAAACTTGGTATGGCAATCCTTACAAATACACGAGGTCAAATGACAGGAATTCTTACAGATGGTGACATCAGAAGAACTCTTATAAAATATAATGACGTAAAAGATTTAAAAACTTGTGATGTAATGACAAAAAATCCAAAAACAATAAAACCAACTGAACTTGCAGCAAAAGCTCTACATTTAATGGAAAAATATTCAATTACAGCACTTGCAATAACTGACAATGACCAAAAACCAGTTGGAGTATTGCACATCCATGATTTATTAAAAGCAGGAGTTGCATAAATGAATTTAAAAAAAATTGCACAGAACATAAAACTAATAGCATTTGATATTGACGGAGTAATGACAGACGGAAGTCTAACTTTTGACGAAAACGGTGTTGAATACAAAACTTTCAACGCAAAAGACGGTCAAGGAATACAACTTTTACACAAAGCTGGAATTATTCCTGCAATAATAACTAAAAGACACAACGGAACAGTTCAACACAGAGCAAAAGTTCTTGGTATAACTGAATTTCATGAAGGGGTAGAAAAAAAGACAGACGCACTTGAAGAAATAGCAAAAAAATATAATCTTGCACTTGCACAAATTGGTTATATGGGCGACGATGTTCCAGATGTATGCGTATTAAAAAGAGTAGGATTGGCCTGTTGCCCAGCAGATGCAATTGATGAAGTAAAAAAAGAAGCAATATTTATCACAAAAAAAGGTGGCGGCAAAGGAGCAGTTAGAGAAGTTACAGATTTTGTATTAAAAGCTCAAGGTTATGATTTAACTGAATTAATCGACCAGCCAACTCCTGACAAATGTGGGACATAAACAAAAGGAAAAATCATAATGTACGAACTTAAAGCTCAAATGTATTTTTCAGCAGCACATCACTTATTAAACTATAACGGAAAATGCGAAAATCAACACGGACACAATTGGCTTGTAGAAGCATTTGTAAAGGGAACAGAATTAGACAAAAGCAATATTCTTGTAGATTACAAAACTATTAAAACAAATTTGAAAGAAGTTTTAGATTATCTTGACCATAAAGATTTAAACGAACTTCCTGAATTTAAAAATATTAGTCCAAGTAGTGAAACGCTTTCTAAATACATTTATGATGAAATGAAGAAAAAACTTCCGCAAACAAGTAAAGTTTCAATATGGGAAACCGCAACTTCTTGCGCAAGCTATTATGAGGATTAAAAATGGATATATTACAAACTTCTATAATGGGTGTAGTGCAAGGTTTAAGTGAATTTTTACCTGTATCAAGCTCTGCACATTTAGTATTCACAGCCGATTTATACAATCATTTTACAGGAGCAACTCTTGATATTGAATCATCAGAAGAAGTATTTTTAGATATTATGCTTCACTTAGGAACACTTTTTGCAGTACTAATGTTCTTTAAACAAGAAGTAATTGATTTAACAAAAGGCTTGATAAACGGAATAAAAACAAAAGATTTCAAAGAAACAAATGCTTCAATGGCTTTGTATATAATAATAGGTACTATATTTACTCTTCTTGTAGCATTCCCTCTAAAGGATTTCACAGAAGAACTTGTAGATAACCCTATTATCGTTGGAATACTACTTGTAATAACAGGTACATATCTTTTAGTGAGCGAATATATTTCAAAAAAATTTCAAGATAAAGACGATAAGATAACATTAAAAAGAGCAATCTTGATGGGTATTGCACAAGGCTTAGCAGCCTTTCCGGGATTTTCACGTTCTGGTTGGACTATCGCAACTGGACTTTGCAGTAAACTTAATAGGGTGACAGCTGCAAAATTTTCATTCTTATTAAGTATTCCAATAATTCTTGGAACTTCAATGGTATATCCACTACTAGAAATAGATTTAAATGAAATTGTAACATACAATTGGGCAGCGATTATTATTGGAACAATAATATCTTGGATTGTAGGTTATTTTTGTATAAAATATTTTTTGAAATTCCTAGCAAAATTTTCTCTTGCAGTTTTTGCATATTACTGCATAATTCTTGGAGCAGGAATGGCAATATTTTTCAAATTTTTCGCATAGTAAAGGAAGATCATGGCAACAATATTAGACGGTAAAACATTAGCAAAGAAAATCACAGAAGACTTAAAAGAAAAAGTTTCAAAACTTTCTAAAAAGCCTAATCTTGTTGCAATTTTAGTTGGCGAAAACCCTGCAAGCAAACTCTATGTTGGAATGAAAGAGAAAAAAGCCAAAGAAATTGGAATTACATCTACAACAATAAACTTGCCAGAAAACACAACTCAACAAGATTTAATTTTAAAAATAGAAGAACTTAACAACAACAAAGAGGTAGATGCCATACTTGTTCAATTACCTCTCCCAAAACATATATCAGAAAACGAAGTTTTACAAAAAATAGCCCCTAGCAAAGATGTTGATGGTTTTACAATAGAAAATATGGGAAAAATCACAATTGGTTTAGCCCCAAATTCATACCCTTGCACTCCAAAAGGAATTATAAAACTTATCGAAAACTACGGCATTGAAATTTCAGGAAAAAATGCGACAATAATTGGACGCTCAAATATCGTTGGCAAACCAATCTCACTAATGCTTCAAAAGAAAAACGCAACAATTACAGTTTGTCACAGCAAAACAAAAGATTTAAAAGAAAAGACACTAACAGCAGATATACTAATTTCTGCAGTAGGCTCAGCTCATATAATAAAAAAAGATATGGTAAAAAAAGGCGCAACTGTAATTGATGTAGGTGTAAGCAAAATTGATGGAAAAATTGTCGGCGACATAGATTTTGATAACGTATCTGAAATAGCAGAATATATCACTCCAAACCCTGGTGGAGTTGGACCAATGACAATTGCAATGTTAATGGAAAACACTTATGAACTTGCAATTTTACACCAAAATTCAAAATAAGAATAAAAAAAAAACCACCGATAAGTCGGTGGTAAATTCGTATTTTATTAAGAGAGAGAGAGAGAGAATAATTAAAATTTTGTTTTTAATTATTTAAAACTTTTATTTCTAAATCTTATTTTACGCTATAAGATTTTTTGATTGAACTATCTGCTGCTGTTTGGAAGCTTGTTGCTTGTGATGCAAAGTTTTGATCTTGAACTTCCCATTGTTCTTTTAAGAATGTCATATTTGTTTCTTCGTCTTCAATTGATTCGATTTGACGATCTAAATCTTTTATTTCTGCTGCTACTAATCTGTATTGTACTGTATCTTCTTTATCTTCACCGATTAAGTATTTTTTTACTTCTTCGTATTCTGATTTTTTTTCTTGTAGATTTTCTGCTTTTGTTTGTAAACCTGCTAATTCATTTGTGATATATGCAATTTTCAAAGAAGCAATTTCTTTCATTTGGCTTGAATATATTGATGCTCCAAGTAATCCTGCGTCTGACATTTTGCTCTCCTTGAATTTTAATCTCTCTACATATATATAAAGTATATATTCTTTGAAAAATTGCCTTTCTTGTTTCTTTTATGTTACATTTCTTAACATACAACCCCAAAACGCCTTTAATTACTCTCTTTTATTAAATAAAAAAAACCACCGATAAGTCGGTGGTAAATTCGTATTTTATTAAGAGAGAGAGAGAGAGAGAGAGAGAGAGAGAATAATTAAAACTTGTTTTTTAATTATTTAAAATTTGTTTTAAATTCAATTTATTTGAAACTGAAACTGAATTCATAGCTTGCATCTTGTTTTTGACCGTTTTTGAAACCTTGGTGTTGAGCAGCTGCAATTTCGTTTGCATTTTCTATTCTCATTTTCTTTTGTTCCAAAGTTTTTTCTCTGATTTCACAAAATCTGATTTGTCTTTCACATTCTTTCAAATCAAAGATGCTGTAAAATTCTTTATTATTTTTAGCTTCATCGATTTCAGATTTTTTTTCTGACCATTTATCCATTTGAGTTGTTATTTCATCAAGTTCTGAATTAATTGAAATAAGTTCTTTATCATATTCAGCTGATTTAAACAATGTGTTGAAGCTATACATACCGTTTACTATTGATGACATTTTTACTCTCCTTTGAGTTTCTCTCGTTTAATCTCTACATATATATAAAGTATATACTCTTCAAAAAATTGCCTTTTTTATTTTATATTGGTTTACAAAACTTAACATGATTTTCAAAAATCAAAGTATATATTGATTTTAGGGTATTTTTATTTTAAAAATATTTTATGGATTTTACAGAAAACGATTTAAAAACTCTTGAATTTGACAAAATATTATCAACTCTTTCTACTTTTGCAAAAACAGAACAGAGTAAAAGCCTTTGCTTAAATCTAAATATTTCACAAAATATAAATATTATTAATGAGCAACTACAATATACAAAAGAAGCCAAAACAATTTTAGATGAGGGTTTAGAATTGCCTATTGGCTATGTATGCGATGTGCAAAAAATAATTCAATCAACTATTGGTAGTTACTTACAAGAAGAAGAAATTTTTAACATTGGAAAAACAATACAAAGTTCAAGATTAGTAAAAAACTTCATCAAAAACAATTCTGAAAAAGAAAGCCTATTAAACACAATTGCAATAGCCCTATATTCAGACAAAGATTTTGAAGATAGAATTTTTGAAACATTTGATTCTAATTTAAACGTAAAACCAGACGCAACACCTGAACTATCAGCTTTAAATAACTCTTTAAAAGATAGCGAAACAAATTTAAGAACAAGAGTAAATGAGCTTTTAAACGATACTAATTTTTCAAAACATCTACAAGAACAAATATATACAACTCGTGACGACAGAGTAGTATTTCAAGTAAAAGCCTCATCAAAAAGCAAAGTAGAAGGTATAATACACGATATTTCAGCAAGTAACCAATCATTCTACATAGAGCCTAAACAAATTGTACCTCTTAACAATAAAATCAGAGAAGTTAAATCAAAAATTTATCAAGAAATCATCAATATACTTACAGATTTAACTAAAGAAATAAGAAAAAATATCGAAGAAATTAGACAAACAGAAGATATTTTAACTCAAATTGATTTTCATTTTGCAAAAGCAAGATATGCAAACAAATTAAGAGCAGTAGAGCCAGAAATAACAACACAAAAATATTTAAAATTCATACAAATGAAACATCCGCTACTTTGCGAATATACAGAAAATGTAATTGCAAATGATTTTGAAATTGGAAACGGATATAAATCAATAATTATAACAGGGTCAAATACAGGTGGAAAAACTGTATTAATAAAAACTATCGGACTTTTTGTAGCAATGACAAAAGCAGGACTTTTCTTACCTTGCCACGAAGCAAAAGTTTATCCGTTTAAAAATATTTTCGCAGACATCGGTGATGAACAAAATATCGCACAAAGTCTTTCTACTTTTTCATCACACATGAAAAATATAATTAGAATAACAGAAAACAGTAGTGAAGAAACTCTTATTTTACTAGATGAAATTTGTGCAGGAACTGACCCCCAAGAAGGTTGCGTACTAGCACAAGTTATACTTGAAGATTTAGCAAGAAAAAAAGCAACAATTTGTGTAACAACTCACTTTGGGGAATTAAAGAGTCTAGAATATTCAAACCCTTATTTCAAAAATGCTTGCGTAGAATTTGACTCTGAAACACTAAAACCAACTTACAAACTAATCATTGGTATTCCAGGATTAAGTAATGCAATTCTTATTTCAGATAGTTTAGGTTTAAACAAACAACTTGTTTCAAAAGCAAAAGAAATAATATCTTCACAAAAAGACCCATCTTTTGTTGTTGTTGAAAAATTACAAGATATGCAACAAAAACTTTCAAAAAACTTGGCTGAATCAGAACAATTGAACAAAGATGCACTTGAAGCAAAAAAAGAATACGATAAAAAACTATCTGAGTTCAAAAAGAACAAGAAAAAAACTATCAAATCTTTAAGAGATAAATTCGACACAGAAATCGAAGAAACAAAAGATGAAATAAAAGACATTTTAAAACAAATGCGTAAGGAAAAATCCGAAAAAATTGCTAGACGCTCTTACGCAAGACTTGCAAAACTTGAAAAGAATTTCAATGATAAAGCAAATTTAGAAAACGAAGGCGAAAATTATACCGAATTGGCTTGGGAAAATATTAAAATTGGCGATAAAGTTCTTCTAAAAGATTTACATCAATCAGTAGAAATTCTTTCTCTACCTGATAAAAGCGGTAAAGTTTTCGTACAAATGGGATTTATAAAAACAAAAATTGATAAAGAAAAACTTGCATTCTTAGAAGAAAAATATTTATCTAAACCAACACTAAGATTTTACCCTAAAGACTCTTGCAAAATAGAAAGAATAAATATGTCAAACACCCTTGATTTAAGAGGATACAGAGTAGAAGAGGCTCTTGATAGCCTTGAATATTTCTTAGACAAAGCAAGTCTAGCAAACTTAACTCCTGTGTATGTAATACACGGTCACGGCACAGGAGCATTAAAAAAAGCAGTTCAAGATTTTCTTTCAACATCTCCTTATGTTGCAAAATACAGATTTGGAGAAGCTGAAGAAGGTGGAGATGGCATTAGTGTAATAGACATAAATTAATTTTGTGCTAACATTATTGTTATAAGAAAAGGGAACGAAATGAAAATAGCAATATACCCAGGAAGTTTTGATCCGATAACAAAAGGGCATTTAGATGTTCTAAATACTGCAGCTGGAATTTTTGACAAAGTAATAATTGCAGTATTAAAAAACACAAACAAGAAAGGTTTTTTATCAGTAGAAGATAGAGTAAGACTGATAAAAGAATCAGTTGTTGAATTAGAAAATGTAGAAGTTGATTCATTTAATGGGCTAACTGTTCAATACGCAAAAGAAAAAGGGGCAAACACTCTAATTCGTGGACTTCGTGCAGTATCAGATTTTGAATTTGAAATGCAACTTTCTCAAACAAACACCGCACTTGCACCTGAAATAAAAACAATCTTTTTAACAACAAGACCAAAATACAATTTTATTTCATCTAGCACAGTAAAAGAAATATATACAATGGGCGGAGATATTTCAAAATTTGTTCCTGAACCAGTTTATAACTTTTTAAAAAAATAGTTTGCTAAAAAAATTTGATTGTTGTACTATATATTTGAGTAAGGAAGGAATTAAGTAATTATGCAACAAAACGGGATATATGAATTACTAAAACAATTAGAAATGGTACTTGATAAAAGTTTTCCTATTTTACCAAATTATATTTCAGCTGTAAAAGTTAGGGAAATTGAAGAAATAATTGATAGCATTTTTCATGCACTTCCTACTGAAATTCAAGAAGCTAGAGCATTATTAAAAAGACGTGAAGAAATTCAAGTTGAAGCACAACAAAAAGCAGAAAAAATCATTGCTGATGCTCAACAAGAAGCACAAAGAGCTTTAAGCGAATCAACTCAAATGATTGAAATTCAAAGACAAAAGGATAAATATAACGAAGAAATTCAAGCAAAATACGAAGAAACAAGAAGAAGAGCTCAAGAAGATGCAGCTACAATAAGAAGTCAAGCTCACGATGAAGCAACTAGACTTAAAGAAAAAGTAGAAATTTATGCTTCTCAAGTATTTGCTGATTTAGAAGACCATTTAGCAAAACGTTTAAAAGAAGTAAAAGATGGTCAAATCTTTTTAGAAAAACAACGTGCAGCATCTAATTTCAACAAGATTTATCCTCAAGAGAACAACATGGCTGAATAGAGGGTAGCAAGTGGAAATTTTTGAAAAAGTATGCAAAACTCTTGAAGAAACAGAGGTTCTTGCAAAAAATTTTGCTGACTCCATTAGAGATACAGGAGCATTTGTCAGTCTTTACGGCGAAATTGGAGCTGGTAAAACTGCATTTGTAAAACTTGTCGCAAAAGCTCTTAATGTACAAGAACATGTTACAAGTCCAAGTTTTGTTATCTTAAACGAATATCATAGTGCAGAGATTCCAATTTATCACTTTGATTTATACCGACTTGAAAGCGAAGGGGTAAAAACAATCGTTGATGAATTAAGAGAATATTCAGAAGGAAAAATTCTAACTTTTGTTGAATGGGCAGAATTTTCTCAAGATGAAATTCCTTTTGAACATATACAAGCTAACGTAACATACGAAGACGATGACGCCAGAAAATATTCATTCAAAGCATTTGGTACAAATTCAAATAAAATTATAGAAAGATTAAAAAAATGATAATATTAGGATTCGATACTTGTTTAGACAAAATGTACGTAACTCTTGCTGAAAATGATACAATTATCGATTCAAGAGTTATCGAAACAACCCAAACTCATTATCATTCAGCTTTTTTAATCTCTACAATAAAAGATATTTTAAAAGTAAATAACAAAACTCCAAATGATGTTGAACTTCTTACAACAAATATCGGCCCTGGAAGTTTTACAGGAATAAGAGCCTGCACAACAGTTGCAAGGGTTTTCGCTCAAGCAAAAGACCTAAACGTCATTGGAATTTCATCACTTGAAATCATTGCAAATACAATAGATACAAGTAAAAAAGTATTGGTTTCACTTGATGCAAGAAAAGGAAAAGGCTACTGCGCAATTTACCAAAACGGAAAAGAATTATTTTCTCCAAAAGCAATTTTGCTTGAAGAATTGCAAGAAATGGTAAACAAAGAAGATTATGAAATTATCACAGATGAAGCTATGCAAAAAATAATCGGGGGTTCAAACTACATTGAACTTAACAAAGACTTAGGACAAACGCTTACAAAACTTGCATATAAAAAATCAAACAACAAAGAAATTGATTACAGTTGGAGAAAACTTCATCCACTATATATACAACCTGCACCTGTAACAATAAAAAAGCCTGTTAATAATAAATAAAACATTAATAACTAAAATTACCAAAAATAATTTGATATAATAATAATTATGGAAGAAAAAAAACAAATACAAGAAGATTTTATATCAACAGTTTCTCATGAACTTAGAACTCCTTTAACAAGCATAAGGGGGTTTGCTCAAACTATGCTTACATCTTGGGATGCTCTTGACGATACAAATAAAAAAAAATTTATCGAAATCATAGAACAACAATCTAACAGGTTAATAAATCTTGTAGAAAACATGCTTTCTGTAAGTAAATTACAAACATTCAAAGATAAACTTATTTTCAAAAACGCAAATGCAAACGAACAAATTGAACCTGTTATTCAAATTGTCAAACAACAATACAAAACTCACAAATTCACAAAAAATTTCAATAAAAAAATTCCGAATATATTTGTAGATACAGACAAATTTCAACAAATTATGACAAATTTAATTGAAAACGCTGCAAAATATTCTCCTGAAGGTTCAAATATAATTATTGAAACGAATTATTCATCCGAACAAGATTTTATTTCAATAAAAGTAATTGATGAAGGTATCGGAATTGCAAAAGAAGATTTTGAAAAAATATTCACAAAATTTTCAAGACTAGATAATCCTCTTACAAGAAGAGCACAAGGAAGCGGACTTGGTTTATATATTACCAAAACTCTTGTGGATAAAATGGGAGGGAAAATCAATCTTGAAAGTAATGAAAACGGAACAACTTTTGAAGTTTTAATGCCTTGCGAAGATATTGAAAAACAAACAGGAAAACAATTTAAGGAGTAATCAGTTTTGAAAAAACAAGCTCTGATAATCGACAAAAGAAAAGAACTTTCGACAAAATACAAAAAAATCATCGAAGGTTTAGATTGCTCCGTAACAATTGCAAACAAACTAAACGAAGCATTTGAAACAATACAAAAAACAGAACCAGATTTAGTAATAGTTTCTGATAGCATAGAAGAACCACTTGCTGATTTTTGTAAAAAAATCAGAATTTTAACATACAATTCAAGACCTATTATCATTGCTATGTCAAAATCTGCAGAAACAGAAGATAGAATTAAAGCTTTAGAAAACGGTGCTGACGACTTTTTGAGTGAGCCTATAAATTCAGAAGAATTTAAAATGCGTATAATGGCACATTTAAGAAGAGAATTTGAATTAAACATAAATTTCAAAACTAACCTGCCTACAAAAACTTATTCTCTAAAAGCGCTAAAAAGAGCAGTTGCAAAAGAAGACAAATGGGCATGCTTATATATAAGTATTCAAAATTTTGACTTTTACAAAGAACTATATTCAACTCTTGCCTCTGACAAATTGATACAAACATATTGTGCAATAATAACCTCTACAATTGACGAAAAAGATTATTTTGGACATATATCAGACAATGAGTTTTTAATAATAACAACACCTTTTTATGCAGAAAAAATTGCTTCATTTTTAACTTTCGCATTTGATAGTGTTTCAAAAAAATTCTATTCAGAAAACGATGCAAAAAGAGGCTACACAATTCTACAAGGCGATGAAAAAGCAGGAAGACGTTCCGAATTTGTTTATACAACAATCGGAATTGTAACCAATGAATTTAAACAATACAAAGACTCTGTTGATGTATGCAATGCGTTAATTCAAACCCATAACCTTGCAAAAACAGGTTACTCAAACTACGCAATTGATAGACCTCAACTTTCAGGCAACGACTCTATCCAAGAGAAAACATTTAACAACAAAGTTTGGATATTAGAAGACGACCAAGCCTTATCATATTTATTAACGACAACAATGGAACTTCAAGGTTATCAGGTTGAAGCACTAAACAACACTCAAACAATAAGTACTCTTGCAAGTTCAAATATTTCTTTTGAAACAACACCTGCCGTAATAATTATTGATGCAGGAGATATAGAAACCTTGCTTGGGCTTGATATATGTAAATGTTTAAAGCAAGATAACAGATTTTCTAATACAAAAATAATAGTAACATCAATTTTGCACGACAAAGAACTTGTTCTAAATACGGGTGCAGATTTATATTTACCAAAACCTTATGACCTTTTGACATTAGTTCAATGGATAAACTCTTTCATAAAAGAAGTAAATAATTAATAAGCACAATTGAAAACAAATGATAAATATGTCATAATAAAGAAGCCCGCACAGGTGTTTATTTTGTTCCTACATTTTTAATTAACGGGAGATATGACTCTGACGGTGTTTGAAGTATACCCACCGATATTTTATCGCCAGTGGGAAACGGATGAACCGAGGCAATCACCCACCTGCTGAGTTACGGCAGGTAACAAAATCGCATCTGTGTTGTGGCTTTATTTTTTTTGTAAAAAAAGCATACAAAAAGGCGACAACCTCAAATGTGGTTGTCGCCTTTTATATTTATTAAAATATACTATGGTGTATATCTTGGATCTTGAGGAATATAATAATCATCATCACTTTGATAAGTTAAAGCCTCCCAAATCTTTCCAAAAATACTTTTACTATTATTACTAGAACTGCAAGTAGTTTCTACTTCTTCTCTAGAAGCAACAATATCTTCAAGATTTTTATCATTTTTTGATTTTAATAATACTTTATCTTCTTTAGACATTCTAGTTTTTGCTAACATTTCATCAATATTGTTATAGTACATCCCTTTATCCGCAATTGCTGACTTTAAAAGTGAAGATTTATACTTGCCATATACTTTATTATCCATTTCTGAGAAAATATCTAATACCGCTTTATCTACTCCATGTTTTTTAGGATTATCTTTATCAAATTTATGAATAAACATAACGTCCATAAACTCTTTTTTTACTTTCTGATTTTCTTTATCTTTATCATCTAAAGAATTAAAAGCCTTTTTAACCAAATTTAAACTTTGATCATATTTTGATTTAAAAGAAGTAGTCATAGCATAAGGTTCAGAGATTAAAAGAGGAAACAACAAACCCATACCTGCAGTTACTGCTTTGATAGCATTAAAATTATCATCATTAATAAACAAATCTTTTGCTTTATTCAACTGTCTACTTACTCCTGCTGTTGAACCAAAAGATAATTTATCAACACTTTGCATATTCACAGTATTTGTCATTGGTCTGCTACTTGAAACATTTAATTTTGCCTTTGAATGATACTGAACGTTGTTTACTGGTAATA
The DNA here is from genome assembly GCA_045616505.1 of Candidatus Gastranaerophilaceae bacterium. Lineage (GTDB taxonomy): Bacteria > Cyanobacteriota > Vampirovibrionia > Gastranaerophilales > Gastranaerophilaceae > JAKSUT01. The sequence goes on from JAZLGV010000080.1 coordinate 14,792, forward strand.
TTTTCATTTTTACCCTTCCTTCCTTTGTCCTACTTTTTTATAAAAAAACCGAAAGAGTTAAATTTTATTTTTAAATAAAATCCCTTTCGGTTTTATATATCAATTATACATTTGCAGATGCTTGTTTTTCTTTTTTCTTAGCTTCTACGAAGTTACCGATTTTGTTAGCAAATGGAGTTACTAAAACTGGTGATAAATATCTGTAAACTAGAGATACTACTAGTAATGATTTAGCAGTCTTTATACCACCATTCAATCTATTCATAGCAACTGTTGCTTTTTCTAAATCGCCTGCATTTTTCATCAATTTATCAACATTAGCAGCTCTATAGTTATCAATGAACTTGTCAGTCAATTTATTTAAGTATTTATCCATTTTTAAGTTCAAGATAGTTGCAACACCCCAAACTGATGCTTGGTTAATTGCTAATGTTGTACGTCTATCTGGGTCTAAATCTTTGTTATTAATAGTTCTTAAAACATACATACCTGAAATCAAACCACTTTTTGCAGTTGATAAGATTTGAACCATTGAAGGAAGTTTTGAACCAGATTTATTCATACGATCAACCCAGTTAGGGAACCAATTTGTGCTAAATAATTTTGCAAAACCACTTGACAAAATATTACCAGCATTGCCTTTACCTTCAAAATTTACTTGTTTTCCTTTAAAACTTACTTCTTTTTTGCTATCTTTTGCTTGATTTACATTTTGTTGTGCATTGTTTTGTTGAGCTTCAACTTGTTTAGCTTTTGAAGATGATTTTTGAATACCTAATTTTTTAAGTACTGGAGGAATTAATGCTGTTGTTACTAAAGCTTGAGGAATAGCAAACAACAATTCTGAACCTAAGTTAATCATTTTTGCACAATCATCAAATTTCTTATCTGAAAGTTTGCCTTCACAATCAACCATGAATCTTCCAAATACTTTGTTATTCTTAAGATTTTCAGCCATTTTAGGATCTTTAAATTTTTCTGCATATTTTGCAGGGTTTTTAGCAAGATTTCTCAATGCAAAAGCAATTGGCAAATTAACTGCAACGGCCATTGCAACACCTACTAAACCTGAAGAAATAGAGTGAGCAGCTGAATATTTGTTATCTTCTTTATTCTTACCTTTTGCAGGCATTGCCATAATTGTTGCAGGTCTAAAAATACATGCAAACAAAGCTGCTGCACACGCACTAAATACTGCTGAGTTATCATTTGCAATATTTATAATTTTTTCGAAAGCACTACTTTTATATATGCCACCTTTTTTATTAACAGTTGGCATAGTTTCCATAGCTGTTTTAACATCTTTTATAAAATCTTCTTTAAAAGATTCTGGTTTAAATTCTTTAGGAACTCTTTTATAAATTTTATCGGCTTTATAAAAATCATCAACTTTTTGGAAACCTTCGCCAGCTTTTTGATATAAACCATCAACTTTTTGAAGAGTGCCATCAACCATTTTTACTTGGTAAGAAACAGATCTTGATTCATTAATAAGCTTTCCTGAAGCACCAAAGAAATCATTCAATAAACCTTTAGTTTCATCTGCACCTTGTAGTTTATTTATAAATTTTTGAGCGTTTGAACCATCTTCAAAAAGAGTTGTAGAAACTTCTTTAACTACATCAGAATCTTTTTCAACTACTTTTTCAGCAATTTCAGAAACCAAAGCAGCAATTTTCTTAGGAGTTGCTTTTTCTTTTATTTCTCCAAAAAATTCTTCAGCAGCTTTGTAAACTTTACTTGAAGAAACTTCGTTAGCTAATCTTGCTGCAGACATACCTCCAAAGCTAACTGTATCGTGCTTCATTGCTGGAGTTGCTGTTACATTGTTGTGTAATTTCACAGAAGAAACACTTGATTTAGCTTGTACTTGAGAATTAGCTAAAGCAGGTTTCATATGTGAATCTCTTGATAGACTGTTAATCATACTTACCATACTTTCTTTTATCTACTACACTCTTATTCTAAAAAGAAACAAAAAAAAAATTGCTAGTAATGTAAAAAAAATTTACAATTCAATACAAAAATTTAAAAAAATACACGCTACGTCTTTTTTCTGCTAAAATGTCTAGTATGGGGATTATTCAAAAAACATTAAAAATTATACTAATTTTATTTTTAAGTACAATATCATTTCAAAATTATGCATTTGCAGATACAACTGATATCGATTTACAAGCAATGTACGCAAATGGTAATACAATAATGTACACCATAAACTTAAGAACATTTGGTGCAAAAGATATAAATGGTGATGGCATTATTGATGAAGCTATTGGTGAAGAAAGAGGAAATTTCATTAATGCAATCAAAGAACTTAATGAACTAAAAAAAATTCACGTTAATACAATAGTTCTCATGCCTGTATTAGAAACAGGTAAAATCAAAGCTTTAGGAACTGCTGGCTCTTTATATGCACCGGCAAATTTTTCAAACCTTAACCCTCAACTTAAATCAAAAAAAAGCAAATTATCAATAGAAGAACAATTTGATACATTTATTCAAGCATGCCACAGAAGAGGAATTAAAGTTATCGTTGATATTCCAGCATGCGGTTCTTATGATATGTATCTTAAAAACCCATCTTTATTTAAAAAAGATGCAAATCAAAACCCTATAACTCCAACCGATTGGACTGACGTAAGAGTTTTAGATGCAGGTACAGAAACAACAATAAATGAAAACGTATATAGATTATATTTCCAATTAATCAATTACTTATGCGCATTCGATGTTGATGGTTTCAGAATAATTGCTCCAAACCTTAAATCTACAATATTTTGGGAAAGACTTATCAAAGAAACTAGAAGAAATAACCCTCAAACATTATTTATCGCAGATAATACTACAAATGACAACAACCAAAACATAACATTTGATATTTCTACAGAAAAATTATTAGAAATAGGTTTTGACGGTTGTAACGGAAATTTCAATAAAATAAAAGAATGGACTACTGCAAAAGAATTAACTAATGCAATAGAAAAAAACTATACGATTTCTAAAAAATACAATTTCAGAAAAAGAATTGTTGCAGATTTTGCCACACAAAATGATGTAAGTCCACTTATCAGTCAAAATGAAACATTGAGTTTAATGATAGTTTGGCTTAATGCCACATTACCATTTACTCCTAATTATATAGATGGATTTACAACAGGCGACACATATATTTATCCAAAGGCAAACAAAAAAGCATCAAAAACATTTACTGATGATGAATATTACTTTGTTCACAGAGGTCAAATTGACATATTTAATTTTTCAAAAAAACCTGCTGGACAAGTTCCAAACATAAGTGAAGCCACTACGTACGCAAATGAATTAAAACTTGCATTATCAAATGTCATAAATTACGGAAATATTACATTCTTGAGAACTTCAAATCCACAAGTTTTTGCCTATTCTAGAACATTTGACAAGACTACAATCATTGTATATGGAAGTTTAAATTTCAAAGGTTCTTTAAACGACGTAAACATAAAAATTCCAACTCCAACAAAAGAACAAACTCTAATACCAATACTAATTACTGCTCCTCCAAAAATAAAAAGAAATAATCTTCAAGTAAATCTTGAAGCTGGAGAAACTCAAGTATTAATAATTAAAGATTTTAAGCAATAACATTTGTCGATGAAGTTTAACATTGTGAACTCTTAAAAAGTTTACTCCACTACTTGCTAGTATTGAATTTACTCCAAGTGACAAAGCATCTTTTAAATTATTATCATTAGTTTTAACATTCAAAAAAGATTTTCTTGAAGTTCCATACATCAAAGGAACACCTAATGTTTTAAAATCATTACATCTTTTAATTAGTTGAATATTATCTTCTTGTGTTTTTCCAAACCCAATACCAACATCAGCAATAATATTTTCAAATTTAATACCTTTATTTTGTGCAAAAATTATAGACTCATTCATCGATTTATAAACATCGTCAATCAAATTTTCATAGTTTGGATTAACTTGCATATTCTCAGGTGTACCTTTTGTATGCTGAATAATAACTTTCGCATCATAATCTGCAACGACACGAGCCATGTCAGAATCAAAACTCAAACCAGAAACATCATTTATGATATCTGCTCCTCGATTTAAAACTTCTTTTGCTACTTTTGCGTTTCTTGTATCTATACTTATCGGAACTGATACATTATATGTTTTTATATAATCCAGAATAGGCAACAAATATTTCAACTGAGTATCTGCATCAACTTCTTCAGAAAAAGGTTTGGTTGATTCTGCGCCAATATCAATAATATCTGCACCATCCAAAACTAATTTATCAAACATATTCTTTGCTGCTTCAAAATCTAAATATAATCCACCATCAGAAAATGAATTAGATGTCAGATTTAATATTCCAACCAAATAAGGACGAGAATAATCAAAAACATGACCTTTTATATTCATAGGTTGAAGTTTATTATTTAATTTATCTAATATTAAATCGGCAAGTATCTTTAAAGAAAACTGTTGTTTTTTTAAAGCTTCTGCAATCTTTTTTAATTGCGATTTGCTACCACCAATTATACAATCAGTTTTTTCTGCTTTTCCTATAACAACATCTCTATGAACTGCACAATCTGCACCAAAAGATAATGCAGTTTGTTTTAATATATTTGCTTGAGCTAAAGACAAAGAAAAAATCTTAAAATTTTTATATTCAAATTTATTACGGGCAACATTCTTATAGCCTGAATCAAATCCGATATTTTCAAGCTCATTTATAATATCATTACTAACTTCTTTTACTATGAAATCTGACATAAAAGAATTATAATACAAAATCTGAAAACTTTTTAATTTTTAAAAAGCAGGTTTTTCAGTTTTGATTAAAAAATTCATAATATATTTCAAATCTTGAGTAGCTTGTTTAAATTTAATACACTTCAACGATTTTGAAACATGTCTTGGCATAGTGCGTTTAGTTAGCATAAAAACTCCTTACACATTAATAAAGTTTTTATAAAAAAAATAATTGCTAATTATTTAGGATTATTTTTTCTTTTCACTCCAAACGAAAGTTGAATAATAGGGCTTTATAAATGGATTTTGAGCATTTTTAACTATTAAAATTTTTGAATATTTGTCATATTCATTTATTTTCACATTCAATGTATTAAAAAATTTAATTAAATTTGTCATTGGCATACCCTCCTAAAAACAAACAAAGAGAGATTTATATAGGTTAATTATCCACGATGAAGTATTCTTTTTAATCAGTAAAAAGTATAATATTTTTCTGATAAAATTTAAGTATGAAAGAACTTGAAATTTTAAAAATCATAAATAACACACTAAACACAACTCAACATATCGGAGATGATTGTGCATATTTAGAAGAATTTGGAATTGTAATCACACAAGATAGTCTAATCGAAAACATTCATTTTTCGCTCGATTACACAACCCCATACAAACTAGGAGCAAAAGCTGCACTTGTAAACATCAGTGACGTTTTAGCTTCTGGTGCAACTCCAAGATATTTAACAATAGCCCTATCTTTACCAAAAACAATTCAAAATAATTTTATAGAAGAATTTTACAAAGGAATAAACGATACAACATCAAAATTCAAAATGGAAGTTGTTGGTGGAGATATAACAGGAAGTACAAAAGACATATTTATATCAATCTGTGCAATCGGTTCAACCAAAAATAAAAATATTTCTTCAAGAGCAAATGCAAAAAAAGATTACGTAATAATCACATCAGGAGAACACGGTTCAAGTGCTGCAGGATTATATTTATTAAAAGAAAATATAAAAACACAAAGCGAATTAATCGAAGAACACCTTGTTCCAAAAATTAACTCAATGGCTTCTGAACTAATCGCAAACAACATCAAAACACCCTACGCAATGATGGATAGTTCTGACGGACTTGCAGATGCGGTATTTAAAATAGCACAAGCAAGTAATGTTTCTGCAGTTATAGATTTAGAAAAAATACCACATAATAAGAAAATCGAAAAAATATCTAATACTGTTAATTACAAAAATTGGATTTTATACGGTGGCGAAGATTACAAACTAATAGCCGCCATAGACAGAAAAGACTATGAAAAAATAAAAGATTCAAATATTTTTACAGAAATTGGATATGTAACAGAAAAAAAAGAAGCACCTTTATACATAAAAGATAAAGATACTTCTCTTGAAATTTTTGAACTTAACAATACATTTAACCATTTCGATTAAACATAATAAATTCTATAATATTCATCCTGTCTATTTTCACCATCTGAAGAATATTCAGTAAAACCAGAATATTCTTTTACTGCGGCATCAGCTTTATCGTTATCACCTGACAATACTTCTAACGTAGAATTTTTTGAAACACCATTAGACATTCTCAAAAAATTATAACAAGTATTTACAAGTTCTTTTCTTGTAAAAAACGAACCTTTTGAAATTAAATATTTCAAAATTGCGTAAAATCCTTTTGTTTTAAACATTGAACAAGAGAAAATTTCTGAACTATGTATTAAATCCCTTTCTTCTGAATTTAATACTTTTTCAGATGTTAATTCTATGTTATTTGGCAAAACAGAAGCAGAAAAAATTTCAGGATATTTTAACAATTTCTTTAATTCATCTATCCATTTTGAACCGTTCAAAACAGAATTACAATCTGCCAAAATAATATTTTCATACTGAGAAAAAGTCTCTTTATTAACCAAAAGATATTCCTCAAAAACATTTTCATTAATTTCTTCATCAAACATTACATATTTTTTTATCAAATCTTTTTCTAATAACTCTTTGAAATAAGACAAACATTCTTCTTGCTTTTTATCAGCTAGAAGATAAATATCTAATTTATCAGAATAATTAACAAATTCATCAACGGATTTTTTAACATTTTCAAAAATACCATCAACCTTTATAAAACAAGGTATTCTATCAGTAATAGAATTTTGAAAATCTGATAAAATAGCATGTTTCCTTGAAAATAATTCTAATTTTCTATCATAAAATAAAACATCTTCAAAACCAATTTTATCAAGCCATTTTTCTAATTTACCAACATTTCTTATATCAGATAAGCCAACAATAAAAACACCATTTGTACGTAATATATTTTTTATATTTGCTAACATAAAAGAAATATATTCATCACCTTTTAGCATTTGAAACAAAAAATCTTCTAAAAAAAATACGTCACAAATCGCTCTTTTAAAAAATACTTGCTTTGATAAATCCCATTTAGCATCAGATTTAACTGATGTACTGTCTGATTCAATATTTACATTTAACCAACCATCAAAATAATCATCAGATTTTTCAAATGCTCTTATTTTTACATCACCCTTAATTTTATCAAAATCCATCATAAACCTCTTTCCCAAATAATAATACATGAATTCTACATTTTTTTTATTAATATTTCATCATTCAAATTATTGAACAACATTTTTTATAAAATGTGCAATGAATAAAACTTATGCTAAAATAATAACAAAAGGGGATAAAAATGAGTATTAAAGCAATAATAACAGCAGGTGGCACATCAAGCAGATACGGAAATAAAAACAAACTTCTTGAAAACATAAACGGAAAAGAAATAATAAGACATACAACAGATGCGTTTTTAAAAATCGAAGAAATTGAAGAAATAATAATAAGTGCAAATGCTTCAATAATTGAAATTTTAAAATTATTTTTCATTGGAAATCCTAAAATAAAAATTATAGAAGGTGGAGCTACAAGACAAGCTTCTGTTTATAATGCTCTACAAGCAGCTGGCAATTGTGATTACGTACTCATTCACGATGGTGCAAGACCAATGATTTCAGAAGAAGTTATAAAAAAAGTTATACAAGAAGTAAAAACAAAAAAAGCTTTAACAGTTGCAGCAAAAACAATTGATACAATAAAAGAAGTTGATAAAGATTTAAAAATAACAAAAACAGTAGATAGAACACATCTTTACAACACACAAACCCCACAAGCATTTAGTTTTGAACTTATAAAAGAAATTCACGAAGAATTAAAAGGCGAAAACTTCACCGACGATGCAGGCATGGTCGAACAAAAAGGTTATGATGTTTACATTGTCGAAGGTGAATACAAAAACATAAAAATCACAACAAAAACTGATATTGAAATCGCAAAAACTTATCTCACTTAAATCTTGTTAAAAACTTGCCCAAAAACATTATAAAATGTAAACTTATAATATGAAAAAGTTTTTAGGTATATGCTTTAAATTAGGAATAGTTGTCATCGCAGTTGCAATAATATTAGGTAAAATTGCAATGCCACAGCAATTTACAACGATTACAAATGCTTTTAAAGGAATGTATTATGTTTACAAAGGTGATAAAGCATATAAAAAATCAAAACTTCAAGATGCCGTTGATTACTACAACAAAGGACTTGAGTTATATCCAAAACATTATGGTGCTTGGTTTAATTTAGGAAACATTTATGTTGTATATGAAGATTACTATGCAGCAATAGATTCTTATCAAAAAGCATTTGAACTAAAACCAGGTTTTACACTTGCAAGAATGAATTATGGGATTATTTCAACAGAAAAACTTGGAAACTTTGACGAAGCAATAACTCAATACAACATAATCGTAAACAGAAAAAATAAATTATGGTCTATTCCATTTATTTACAATAACAAAAAATCAGAAAAAATAAATAAAGGACTTGCGTACTACAACTTGGGACTCGCATACAGAGAACGTTCAATTTATGAAGAAAACTTTAATCCAATAGAAGCTGAAAGAGATTTAACAAAAGCAATTGATTCATATCAAAAAGCAGCTAAAATACTAAAAGATAATTATAGTGTTCAATATAATTTGGCATTAGCATACCATTTAAACAATCAATTTCAAAAAGCAGGAAAATGTTATTGTAATGCAATTTCAACAGAGCCGATGAATTACGAAGCTCATTACAACCTTGCAATACTTCTAAAACACTTAAAACGCTATAAAGAAGCATATAATGAAGTTGAAAAAGCATCAATTTTAATATCTCAAGGATACAACTCTAACACAAAGAGTTATGTTTTTGATATACTAAATGACATCTCTCAAATGTTAGTCATTCAAGATAAATACGACTACCTTGTAGAAAAAATTGACAATACTACACAAAATAATGATGACATTACATTTGTTAATGGTAAAATAGTATCAACAGAAGCTTTAGATAAAGCCATGCTTGAAAATTTCAGAACATGCGAAAGCAAAGAATTTTTTGAAGGAAACCAATAAAAATGGATATAGCAGAAAACCCAGAGCTAAACTTACTTACAAACATATCTAAAGTATTAATGGAAGTGTCAAGTCCAATAGACATTCTTGAATCATTGCAACGCTACTTCAGCAAATATGGAAGACTTAGCGGAAAGTTTGTTGAGCTTAGAAAATGTAATATCTATCTTTATGACGAAAACACAAAAACATTAAGAGATTATTCAAAAAGTTGGATAACACTTGAAAGAACAAATACAAACAGTTACATCGACAGATTATATTTAATCATCGACCAACTTACAAAATTTAGTTTCTTCGTAAACCATGTTCCATACATTTATGATGAAATAAAAGATTTCACACAAATCAGAACAAATAATACTGATAACAAAATTTTATTACCTCTAAAACAAGGTAACAAACCATTTGGGATTATGGAATTGATTTTTCCTACAGCAATCACAAACACACTAAACCCTGATTTCTTTAGAATGCTTATGATTGCAGCATATCAAGTTTCAGTAAAAATTCAAAACACAATTCTTACCGACCAAATGCAAAAGAATATCAATTTCCACAAATCGATGAAAGATATCGCAAAAATCATTGAATCTCAATATGAATTGAATTATATTATCCCAATCATCGGAGAAATGATTGACAGATTTGTAACAGACCATTTAATTTACATATTCTTAAAAGACGAAAAAACACAAGAATACAAATTAGTATGGCCACAAACTTGCCGTGATCAACGTATTTACACAATCGTTGCCCACCTAAACGAAAAATCAAAATACATTCTTTCAGATGGTGGAAAAGTTGGTGTATTCCCACTTGTCGGAGAAAAATCAATTTTAGGTTGTGTTGTTGCACATAGTACGCAAGACAAATTAAGCGAAAAAGAAATTGACTACATAGAACAACTTACAAAACAATCTTCAATCACAATCCACAGAGCAAATGTTTATGCAGAAGTATTAAAACACGCTACACTTGACGCTCTAACAGGATTGAACAACAGAAGACAATTTGAATCTCGTTTAAAACAAGAGGTTGCAACCGCAAAACGTCAAGGTCGTCCATTATGTGCAATAATGATGGATATCGACTTCTTCAAAAAAGTAAACGATACATACGGACACTTTGCAGGTGATACTGTTTTAAAAGCTGTTTCAGGCTTAATCAAAAGTTCTGTTCGAGAATACGATATTCCAAACAGATACGGTGGTGAAGAATTTATCATATTATTACCATCTACAAAAGTAGATGAAGCATACGCAGTTGCAGAAAGATTAAGACGTGCAGTTGAAGCAACTACAGTTGACGTTCCTGACGAAAAAGGTAACGGTATAGCATTCACTCTAAAAGTTACTATTTCTCTAGGTGTTTACCAATACCAAGAAGGTGACGAAGCTGATGAGTTATACCAAAACGCAGATAAAGCGTTATACGTTGCTAAAGAAAGCGGAAGAAACAGAGTTGTAATAAATGACGGAACACTAAAAGGAAAAGACGAACAATAATAATTGTTGTCTTTCAAAGGAATTTTTATCTTTTAGAAGATTACACTCCTGAACCTTTCACTTCAATTTTTTTCAATCTTTGTTCAATCTTTCTATACCAACGTAATTTTTGTTGGAAAAGAGTTTTATACCCTTTAAATTTGGCTTGAGAAACATTTTTGTCTTGATTATCACAAAGTTCTTCTAATGTTTTTTCCAAAAATATTGTATATTCTTTTCTATCAATATTTGAAGTTTCTTTACTATCTAAAACGATTGGTTTACCTATTTCAACTAAGACTTCAGGTCTGTCAGCTCTCAAGAAAAAATAATTTACTGCAACTGGCAAAAGATTAACTTTACCATATTTTTTCATCGCTTTTCCGGCTATATATGCAAGACCTGTTTGAAATTCCAAAGGTCTAAAATTTGGAGGTTTTATAATACCTTGAGGAAAAAGATACAACATACAATTAGTATCACCAATAACCTCATAAGCATATTTTAATGCTCTCATAGATGCTTGAGGAGATTTTTTATTCACAGAAAAAGCTCCAGCCCTTCTTAGCAAAGGAAATCTATTTAATTCCTCAACCATCAAACGAATTTCTTTTTTAAATAATCTTGTAATAATATTGTACCCTACGATACCGTCCCACCAATTTGAATGAGGCGCAAAAACAATTGTAGGAACATCTTGCTCAAGATTTTCATAGTTTTCTATACCTTTATATCTAAAAGCAAAAAAACGATTTTCTATCATTCCATAAAAAAATCTATCTGCCACCCACATCCAAAATGCAGATGTCTTGGCAGGTTTAAATTTTTCCTCTTGATTCCTCAACTTCGTAGGGGGAATACTAGAATATAACTCCTCTAAATTATCAAACATAAGTATATAATACTCTTATTATTCAATTTTGTGAATAGTTTTAAAGGCTAATTTTAAAAAACTTAAAAGAACTAGATTGATTTAGCAAACAATAAATGATAGGATAAAATAAAAAAGGGGTTTATAAATGAAAAAATTAGCTGTAAGCATTATTGAAATGGCATTATTAGTAGCAGTAGTAACTACAATAGCAATTGTCGTAAGCAATAAATTTGGCACACAAATATTTTCACTGGGAGTAAAAAATATGACAGTTACTCCTCGTTCAAATAATTAGAATCGTCATCAAAAAAATTTTTAACTTCAAGTTGGTCTTTTTTTCTTAAAAGCCCACAATTTACGCACGACAACAATTCACCTGTACTATCAACAGGCATAAATACATGTTTGCAAGATACAGAATCATCAACCTCTGAAGATTCGACATCCTCAACAAAATTATCTTCCTCTGGTTTTATAATTTTTTTCAAAATCCATTCAATAATAAACATTACAAAACAAAACCATAAGGTAATAAATCATTAATTTTATATACGGTTGGTTCACCTTTTGATTCCAAAACAACTTCTATTGGATAATCTTTATTTTGAAATTCAAAAATCACTTGTCTGCAAGCACCACATGGGAAACACAACTCTGAATTAGGAGAATAAATTGCAACTTTTCTCAATTCTCTTTCTCCATTTGTAATAGCATTTGCAATAGCATTTCTTTCTGCGCAAATACCTAAGCCATAGCTAGCATTTTCCATATTGCAACCAACATAAGTTTTACCGCTTGAAGCCTCAACACAAGCACCTACACAAAAATTAGAATATTTTGCGTATGCTGATTTTGAAACTTCTTTTGCTTTTTCTAATAATTCTTTATTTTCCATAACATAATATATATTAAATATTTTTATCTAAGAGTCATCAATCAAACAAATGATTTCTCAATGTAAAAAACTAGACACAGGAATAAAATAAGATATAATTAGTATTATGAGGATTTTATCAAAAATATTATTGGGGATATTACTAATATTTGCATGTGCAACAAATGTTTTTGCTGTTGAAAATTCATCAACACCAACAATACTTGTGTTGCCTGACAATATGCAGTTTGACAGTACAAATTACGCAATTTACCCAGATGCATCAATTATATTTGCAACAGATTTGATAAATGATATCAAAAGAACAAGTAACATCAAAATTGTTAGCATGAAAAGCATTAGAGATGCTATTCGTTCAAACAGAAATATTGAAATATTAACAAACAAAGCATTAAAAGAATTTAAGTATAACTACAACATAGCTTTTATCGATTTACGAGCTATCGCAAAATACTTTAAAACAGACTATGTCTTATTAATAACAAGCCAAACAGACTCTCAAAACTACTTTTTAAGAAGAACTGTTTGGGACTTTTTAAACATCCCAGGAACAACTGTAATTGATCCAGTATATAAATTATGCACTTACGTTGCATTAATCAACGTAAACGAAGAAACTATTCTTTGGGACAAAACTTTTTACAAAAGAATAGGAACAATGGAAAGCAGAATGATTGCACAAAACCTTGCTCCTGAAACAGAACAATTACAAAAAATCAAACAATACTCTCAAAACAACTTTACACCTACTGTATCATTATATATCAGAGGTATAATGTCACCTAATAGAGTAATAGCAGAAAAAGGTACATTTACAGTTCCATACGGAAAAACTGTAAGAATACCTAGTCCTACACCTCCAAACACAGAAATCAGAGAAGCTACAATTGCTATAAAAACAGGTAAGGCTATTAAAAAAGGTTCTATAACAACTGGTAAAGCAATCAAAAAAGGTGCAATAAAAACAGGTAATGCAATTAAAACTCATACAAAAATAAAATCTTCAAAACCAAAAATTGAAGAAATTGATGATATAGAAAACGAAATACCTACAATAGACGAACAAAAAATTACTCCAGTAAATAACGAAGTTAAAAACTTATCAAAACCAAGAAGTGCTGTTCCTAGAAGAATTTACAAAAACAACTACGGAGTTATGATAAACGAACTATAAACAAAACTATTGTTTATTCATCAGTTTATTTAAGTAACTATAAATCGGATAATAATAATCCGGATTATTTTTTATTTTTTCAATTTCGTCTGCAATACTTACAAACAAATTAGCTAAATGCGGATCAAACTGTGTACCTGCACATTTTTGAATTTCTGCAATTGCATCTTCATGTTCCAAAGCCGAACGATAAGAACGACTAGAAGTCATCGCATCATACGTATCAGCAATTGCGATAATTCTTGAAGAAAGAGGAATCTCTTCGCCTTTCAAATGTTCAGGATAACCAGAGCCGTCATATTTTTCGTGATGAGATTTTAGCCAACTTGAAATAACTTTTAATTTTTCAATACCTTCAACTAATTTTTCACCCAATTCTGGATGTGTTTTTATAACGGCAAACTCTTCATCAGTTAAACGCCCTGGTTTTAAAAGTATTTTTTCTGGAATTGCTATTTTTCCAATATCATGCAACAAACCAGTTGTTTCAATTTCTTCTAATAATTCATCATCCAAATTCAATTGTTTTGCAAGTGCCAAAGAATACAATGTAACACGCATTGAATGACCATGTGTGTATTTATCTTTTGCGTCAAGTGCTTGAGCAATTGATTTTATCGTTTTATAAAAAAGTTCAGATAAATCTTGCAAAATTTGAGTTTTTGAAGTTGCCATTTCAAATTTTTCAATTCCGCTATGAACTATCATACATAATTGTTCAGGTTCGAAAGGTTTAATTATATATTGAAACAAATGACATTCATTTATCGCTTCTACCAAAATATCTATATTTGAATAACCTGTAAGTAGAACTTTAACAATATTTGGATACTTTTCAGAAATTCGTTTAAATAACTCTGTACCTTCCATTAATGGCATTTTTTGGTCAGAAACAATTAATGAAATTTCATCACCTTTCTCTTCCAAAATCTTTAATGCATCTTCACCGTTATTTGCAAATAAAACATCATATTCTAAACGAAGAGTCCTTTTAATCAATAACAAATTATTTTGTTCGTCATCAACTGCCAAAATAACATGTTTTTTTGACTTCTCATTTTGAGAAAACAATAAATCATCTATATTTGATAAAATATCATTATCCAAATAATTAGGACACAAAACGAAACCTTTCTTTACTGACAATTATTTTTTACGGAAAATAATACAGAATACTTTAATAGAATAACATTAAATTTACAAAACTTCAAATATTTTTTTTGAAAAACAATCCAAAATTTGTAAAAAAGTTGATAATAAAAAAATTAATACTACAATAATTATATGCGAAGATTAATTCTTACAATATTTATATGCATTTTAGCCCTACAAAATAATTCTCTTGCAGAAAGTTACTACCAAGAAGAACTCAAAGATAGTGATATTTACGAAGAGTACCAAATGGGTACGACTTTACACGGTTTTTTGGAATACAGCGATATAGAAAACGAACAAACAGAAGAAAATGCAATCTATCTTGAACAAGCAAACATTCCAACTATAAATTTTAAAGAACCACTAAAAGACACTTCAAAACCAAAAAAAGCAATCAAAAAACCTACATTTTATGCGTTTAAAGAATTTGACACAAAAGCTTCAAAATTCTCTACATCTGAATATCAAATAAAACCAGTTTCTGCAACTTTGTCACACAAAAAAGGATTTTTCACAATTGGAACAAGTTATGACTCCTTCCTTGATAGTGCAGAAATAAACTATTCAACAACTCTTTTCACCAGATTTGACAGTAAAAAATTCGCAATTACAACAGGATTTACAAGAGATACAGGAAACGATTTTTCTTCATTCAAAAACAAGCTATATATAGCACCTGAAATCAAATTAACAAAAAGATTATCACTAATTGATATTATGCAAACAGATTTGGAACAAATAAGCAAGAAAAACGAACTTGTGCTAAGATATCGTCCTAACTTAAAAAAACGCGCAGATGAAGTTCAATTTGAATTGGGAACAGCACAAACTTTTTACAATAATGATTATGTAAAAACGTCAATAAAATTTTCTACAAAATTCAAACTTTAGGCGAAAATTTGCACATTTTATAATTTTAAGTTATACTTTAAAAAGTAAGAAGGTTTTTTGCCTTGTTTTATTAAGGAGCTTATGCCAAATAATTCAAATGATAATAGGTTTGGAAAAATCAGAAGACAAACCAAAAATAAAGATAGTGAAACTTTAATCGAAAAAAGATTAATCCAAAACAAACATAGAAAAACTAAAATTAGAGTGTATTATTCTTTTCTAACAATAGTTTTATTAATTTGTCTTGCTCAAATTGGTTTTAGTGCTATTCTTAATATTTCAAAAGCAATTTCTTATCAAACAAAAATCAAAACAATGAAAGAAACTAAAAATCAGGCTTCTGAAAAAAATAAAAAATTAAAAGAAGAAATAAAAAACTTTTCTTCAACCTCAAGCCTTGAATCAATTGCCAGAAACAACTTAAAAATGGCTGGCGATAACGAAGTTTTAGTAATAATAAACACAGCAGAAGAAGCTAATTCTACAAAAACTAAAAACGGTAAAAACAAAAAGAAGAAATAAATTATGCCAAAAGCAGAAACTTTAGAATTTATAAAACAATCATTCACACTTAAAGAACAAGGTTTTTATAAACCTGCCATCGTTATGTTATACAAGGCTCTTGATATCGACCCTGATAACATTGAAATATTGGCTCAACTTGCTCAAATATATAAATTACTTGGGGAAGAAGACAGAACAATTCAATACATTGAAAAAGTATTAGAAATCGACAACAACCACATTGATAGCTTAAAATTACTCCTTGAAATACACGAAGGAAAAGACAATTTTGAAAAAGCAACAGAAATAGCACAAAAGATTTGTTCTATTCAACCTATCAATGAAAATTATGCAAAATGTTTAAATTTAATGAAAAGAACACAAGATTTTGCAACAATTACAGATTTCATTAATTCAATCGAAACTCCAAATAGTAATGTAATTTGCGAAATTGCAGAAATCTATAACGAAAACAACAAAGAAAAAGAAGCTATTAGCATATTGGAAAAAGATTTTGAAGCAACTCAAGAAACAAAAACAATGACGCTTTTAGCAAAAATGTACTATCAAACAAGCCAACAAGAAAAAGCTTCTGAATTGTTTAATAAATTAGAGCAAAAAGCGCCAACTGCAGAAACTATGAACTATATTGGACTTATAAATTTAGAAATTTCAAAAACTGAAATAGCCATAAATTATTTCAATAAAGCTCATAAACTTGATAACCAAAACGCAGAATACATTTACAACTTAGCTAGCGCATATTTTATTAACGGCTGGCTTGATGAAGCTGCACAAACTTTTCATAAAGCAATTTGTCTTGACCCAATGAACATCAATTATCACTATTCATTGGCTTATTTGCTTTATCAACAAGAAAAATATAAAAAAGCTCAATGCGAACTTGAAACAGTATTAGAAATAAACAAAGATTTCAAACAAGCAAAAATTTTAGGTTCTCTAATCACTGCAAAAACTGGTGATTTGCTATCTGCAAAACAAGAACTTGAAGCCGAAGCAAAAGATGAAAATGCTGACGACTTTACTTATTATGCTCTTTCAACCGTTTACAGAGAATTATCTTTTAAAGATAAAGCAAAAGAAGCAATTGAAAAAGCACTAACATTTAAAGACAATTCAATAACATATCTAACAGATTATCTTGATATCGAAATGGATTTAAAAAACTATGAAAATGCAGATAAAATTGCAGACAAAATATTAGAAATAAACGAAAACTATATACACGCATACAAATGCAAAGCAATTATCAAATACGATAAAGAAGACTACGAAAATTTATATAATGCAGCTCAATCAATGATTGAACTTGATGACAACAGTGCAGAAGGCTACTATTACAATGCTATCGCACTTTTTGCACAAGGCGACCAAGATTTTGCGATGGAAAGCCTAAAAAAAGCAATTTCACTAGACCTTAACAATGCTGTGCTATATATCAAAATGAGCGAATTTAAACAAAAAACAGGCAATATTCAATCTGCTTATGTTTGGGCAAGAGAAGCAGCTGAAATTGATGAAAGAAATTACCAATACAAATGGCTTTGTGCAAAACTTGCTCAAGAACTAGGCAAAAAAGAAGAAGCTCAAAGACATTATTCTCAAGGCTACATTCTAAATTCTCAAGACGAAGAAATGAATTCAGAATACGTTGAATTCCTAAATTCTATCGGAAGAACAGAACAGGCAAATCGAATACTAAAATCTAAGAGATAAACATACAATCGCCGTAACTATAAAAGCGATATTTGTTTTCAACTGCTTTTTTATATGCTTCAAAAACAAATTCTTTACCTGCAAATGCACTTACAAGCATTATCAAAGTCGATTTTGGCAAGTGGAAATTTGTAATCAATTTATCAACCACTTTAAATTCATAAGGTGGATAAATAAACAATTGAGAAGTTCCATCACATTTTTTTATACAACCATGTTGTTGATAAGCTGTTTCTAATGTTCTTACAGAAGTAGTTCCTACTGCTACAATTTTTTTGCCATTAGCTTTTGCTTCGTTTATAATTTTGGCTGTTTTTGCTGAAATATGATAACTTTCTGTTTCCATTTTGTGATCTAAAATATTATCACATTTTACAGGTCTAAAAGTACCTAAACCGACATCAAGTGTCACATAAGCAATCTGAACACCTTTTTCTTTTAATTTTTTCATTACTGATTGAGTAAAATGTAACCCTGCAGTTGGAGCGGCAACTGAACCTGCCGTTTTTGCATAAACAGTTTGATAACGTGAATAATCAAGTTTATTCAAATCATCATCAGACATTTTACGTTCAATATATGGTGGAAGAGGGACTCTGCCGTCTTTAGCCAAAACATCATAAACATCTCTGCTATCATCATACATTAATTCAACAATCCATTTTCCTGCATCTAGGCGTTCAACAGTTGTTACTGCTAAATCATCAGCAATATTTATAATATTTCCAACATTTACCCTTTTAGATGGTTTTACAAGTGCTTCCCATTTTCTATCGCCTAAATTTTTAAGCAAAAATACTTCTATATTTGCACCTGTTGTTTTTTTCCCTAACAAACGTGCAGGGATTACTTTTGTATTATTCAATATTAATACATCGTCTTTTCCAAGATAATCAACAATATCAAAAAAATGTTTATTATCAATTTCTTTTTTTGATTTATCAAGCACCATCATTCTTGAAGCTGAACGTCTTTTTGTCGGATATTGAGCTATCAAATTTTCTGGCAATTCATAATCAAAATCTGAAGTAAGCATAGTTAAAACTAACCTTCTTTCACATCAACTTTTTTAGCAGTTTTAACAGCATCATCATCAATTTTTTGTTTTGATTTAGCTTCTTCTGCTTCTAGCTGTTTATTGATAACAACAGTTTGAACAACTTGAATTAAGTTACTTGCAATCAAATAAAGCAAAACACCAGCAGGGATTGGAATAAATACGAATGTTGCCATAATCATAATTGGCATAAACATTCCCATTGATTTTTGAATAGCTTCTTGTGTTGGGTCTTGATTTGAACTTTTATTTGTTGCCATCATAACTTTTTGAGAAGCAATCATAGTAAGTCCGAACAATGCAATCAAAATCAATACATCAATATGGAATGAATTTTTAACAGCATTTGTTGGCATAGAAGCAGCTAAAATACCACCTTTTCTAACAAAGTCGATTTTTTCAGCTTCTCTATTTTGTGAATTATTTACAACAAATTCAGCTTTTTGAATTTTATCTAATTGACTAAATTTCAAATCTAAACAATCTAAACTAATTTTCAAATCAATTGGTTCACCTGGTTTTATATCGCCTTGAATTTCAAGAGCTTTATTAGGTTTTTCAACTTTTACATTATTCAAAACTTCATC
>JAZLGV010000081.1:0-33057 GCA_045616505.1 Candidatus Gastranaerophilaceae bacterium
GTTCATTGAAACTTTGTCTTTTTTAGCATCAGATAACAAGCGAATATCTGTGATTTTCAAAGTACCAGTACTTGAACCATTTAGGGTTGCAACTTTTAATTGGTCCATTGTTTCGCTTGCCAAATCAGCATCAAGCATCAAGTTATTTGTACCAACAAGACACACTTCGTTGAGATAAACAGTTCCTGTTGAATTATTTTGTAAGTTCAATGTTGAATTATTTAGTGTGAATATGGAACTTGCAAGTGGCTTTGTTGCTGTTGTTGCAGCAACTGTATTTTCACTAAGTGCTAATGTTGCATTTTTAACAGATAAATTTTTTTGAGCAAAAGAACCAGTAAGATTAACCGTACCGCCATAAATATTTGTAGTACCTTTTGGTGTTTCAGCATCAGAAACATTATAAAGATTAACAGTACCTTGTGTTTCAGAACCTGCTGTACCGTTACCATTGATATTCAAAGTAGCTTGGTTATAAATGCCGTCAATGTCATTCGGAGTTACACCATCAGGAACCGTTGTTGGTTGTGTTCCTTTAAATTCAATTTTGTCTCCTGCATTGACCGTATACAAGCCAACTGTTCCTGCTATATTTGAAATAGCACCACCTTTTCCAGTTGTATTTGTTATATAGTTACCTTTAAATAAAATAGTAGATTTTTCATTTGAGGTGGATATATTTATTGTTTTTTCGTTTAAAATAGCACCACCATTAGCAGTGGCAGAATTATCTTCAAAATCACCTGTTATATTTTCGATTAT
The DNA here is from genome assembly GCA_045616505.1 of Candidatus Gastranaerophilaceae bacterium. Taxonomy (GTDB): domain Bacteria; phylum Cyanobacteriota; class Vampirovibrionia; order Gastranaerophilales; family Gastranaerophilaceae; genus JAKSUT01. Next base: position 763 of record JAZLGV010000081.1, read on the forward strand.
ACCACTATTGTAAATAGCACCACCATTAGCAGTAGTAGAATTATCTTCAAAATCACCTGTTATATTGCCAATATTGCCTTTCTCATTATAAATAGCACCGCCACCACATTCATCAATAGAGTCTGCTCTAACCATGTTATATCTAAATGCAACGATATTATCTGTGACTGTGCCGTCATCAGCACCTGTTATGGTACCGATTGTTCCTGTATTATAAATAGCACCACCTTGTTTTGCAGAGTTATTTTCAAAAGCAATTTTGAAAGGTTGGATACTACGATCGTGCTCAGCACCTGTTATACTTGTAATTGTACCATTATTATTAATCGCACCACCTGCATTATCATTATTAAAACCTTCCATAGTAATATTGGTAAGAGTTAAATTACCGCCTGTAGCAACATCAAATCCTTTATAAGCAGTATTATCAAATAATTTTATGGCTTTTTCATAGCCAACAATATCTAATTTTTTAGAGATTGTTATATCACCGTCGGGCGATGCAACATTACGATAAATGCTATTTAGAAGATTTATTGTGAGTGGTGGTGCAGGCTCTTCAATAATATTTTTTAAATCCATCCAATTTAAAGTATCTTCCGCAAATGACGGACTTGCAAATAATATTCCAACCATCAATGCTGATACTAATAACTTGTTAGCTTTCTTAATTTTTTGACGCTATTTCTTCTGCATTCAGATACTCCAACTTTTAGGAAAATTACCCTAATATAATTGTACTATAAAGATAGAAACAGCAGTGTTAGATAAAGATTAATTATACCATAAAGGTCTATTTTTTTGTTTTTATTAATCATTTAAAATTGTTATTTTTGAAATTCAAGATTAATGTATTTTGCTAAGTTTTCAGCAATTAATTTATGTGAATTTGGGTCATAATGCAAACCGTCTTTTGAAGAAGGTTCTGCAATTTCATTAAAATCAAAATAATAACAATTATTTTGTTGAGCCATTTCTTTATATAAATAAAAAGTTTTATCAGAACGCATAACAGATATTTCATTGAATTGATAATCAAAATATCCTGAAATTACATCATTATTTAATTTAACAGGAGGGATAATTATTATTTTTGTATTTGTATTGTAATTTTTGATTATATTAATTAAATTAAGTAAGCCTGTTTTTAAAACTTTTTCATCAAAATTATATGCAAATTGTAAATCATTAGTACCTAGTGCGAGTATAATTATATTTATATTTGAATAATTGTTTAAACAAGGTGATAAATTTTCTTGTGCACAATATTCAGAACCTTTTTCATTTTTTAGAAAAGCATTTCTGTCGCATAATCCATCTTCTATAACATTATATTCGTTTTTTAGTAATGACGACAAAATTCCGCTCCAACGCTGTGTTTCAGAGTAGCGTTCAAGAGTTTCTGCTTCAAGTCCAAAAGTATTTGAATCACCATAACATAAGATATTTTTCATACCCATAATTTATAGCATTATGGTAAAAAATGCAAGTTTACTTTTTTAGTATTTTAAATCGCTTATTTCAATATAAGTTGGAGTATCTAATTTAAAATTCATTATATCTCCAGCTTTTGCTTTATAGTTCAAACCTTTTGCTAATGAACTTATTAATAGTCCGAAACCTTTGCAAGTTCTAGGTACAACAATCAGTCCGACAACTGAAGCACATTCTGTCGCAACAACAGCAACGCTGATAACAGAGAAAGTTATAATTCCGATGCTTGCTGGAAATGCTCTTAATGTGTTCAAACCTTGTGAAGATTTTAGGTATTTGCCATTTTGTGGTTCCATTTTTACTGTGTAAGTTGTTTGGTTTGGAAACATTACTTTATCAACTATAATGTAAGCTTTTGCTCTTTTGAACATTGGTTTGCTAGGAAAAACTTTTGTGAATGTTCCTGAAAATCTTGTGTGTTTTGGTAATTTCATTCCGTTTGAAACTGTTACATCAGAATTTAGGATGAAATCAACTCTATCGCCAACATTTGTTTCGTTTACATCAAAATCTGATTCCAATTCAAGTTCATAAATGCTTTTAGGAATAAGATATATTTTTTCATCTTCAACACCAAGTGAGAAAGTATTTCCAACTTGAGTGTAATTTTGATTGTCTGCTTGTTCGTTAGTTTGAGATGTATTTTGAATGCTTATTTCTTCTGCAAGAATTGGAGAAATCATTGTGAAATTAATTATAAATGCGAAACATATTGCTAAAATTTTTTTCATTGTTTATTTTTCCTTTCAAATGTAAGTTTTCTTTATTATATCATAATGCCATTGTATATTTTTGTAAAATTTTTTTCAGCGAGGTGGAAAGAAAAATTTTTAGAGTTTTTATAACATTCGTCGTTTTAGTCTAGGAATAATATGTTTATTACATCAGTACAACCACATTTGTATAGGAATACTACTACATTAGGTAATAAAGCTGTTTCAAAACCAGCTATTAATTCTAATGTTTCATTTGGTAGTGCTGCAAAACTAAAAAATCTTAATGAGGTAAAAGAAAAATATCTTGTTGAAGGTATAAATTATCTTTTCCCTAATGAAATTTGGACTGATTCAAAAATAGAAAAAACGATTTCAGGTTTGGATAAGAATATAAAAAAACTAATTAAAAATAATAAATTAACAAAAAATGCAATAAATGACGAAATAAACAAGATTCTTCCAAAAAATAAACAAAATATGGTAGAAGTATTTGATTTAGAAGATTTGAGAACAAATCTCGTTAATTCTGGTTATAGCAAAGAAGATGCAAATGCTATCACAGAAAGTTGTGACGGAATACAAATGCCAGCGGGTGAAAAATCTCAAATATTCATTCCGCTTAGCAAATATCAAGCTAATAAAAACGATAAATTTACTCAATTAGTATTAAGAATGTCATTGGCTCACGAACTTACACATTCTTTCCAAGCAAAATTACAAAATCACGAAAATGATGACAATTATCATTATAAAAGATTAGGTTTGCAACGTCGTTATACTATTAATTTCTTTGAAAATTTTGAAGAAAAATTCTATCCAAAATTTGAAGGTCAAGATGTTTATGAACGTGATAAAAATCCTAGTGAAGAGCATTTTTATAGGTATATTAATGTTAAAAATGAAAAAGAATTGTTCAAAGATTTTGACGAAGCTATGGAAGAGCTTTTAAAAACAAAATATCAATATTACTCAAGAGAAAGATATTCTTCAAAACAGTTTTTTGATTTTTGCAAACACAAAGCTCATAATGAAAGAATGGCTTATAGAACAAGTAATATCATGAAAGAACTTCATTACGGCGAAAACGAAAAATGTTTTATTAATTACGATTATAGAAGTAAATTGTATGAAAAAATGGAAAAATATTTCGCACAAAAAGCAAAAACAGCAGAAGAATTTCCAGAACAAACTTACAATTACAAATTTAAAAACTTCTATGGCTAAACATTTGTAGTAATGTTTTGTTTATTAGGTTATAATAGTTCTTGAAAATTTGTTTATTCGAGGCTTATTTATGCAAGATATGTATTCAAGAACAGAACTATTGATTGGAAAAGAAGCTGTTGAGAAGTTGAAAAACTCAAGAGTTGCGATTTTTGGTGCCGGTGGTGTTGGGGGCTATACAGTCGAAGCTCTTGCAAGAAGTGGTGTTGGAACTTTTGATTTGATAGATAATGATAAATTTTCTTTGTCTAATTTGAATAGACAAATTTATGCAACATTGCAAACTGTTGGTTTGTCAAAAGTAGAAGTTGCAAAAGAACGTATCGAAAGTATAAATAAATCTGCACACGTAAATGTTTATGAAACTTTTTATACTCCTGAAACTGCTGAACAATTTGATTTTAGTCAATATGATTATGTGGTTGATGCGATAGATACAGTTGTTGGAAAAATATCTTTGATAGAACAAGCTAAAAAATGTGGTGTTCCTGTTATTTCTGCGATGGGTGCAGGGAATAAGTTGGACGCTACAAAGTTTGAGGTGGCCGATATTTCAAAAACTTCTGTTTGCCCGTTGGCAAGGGTGATTAGAACAGAATTGAAAAAACGCAAAATTGAGAATGTAAAATGTGTGTATTCAAAAGAAGTTCCAAAAAAATCAGAATTGAAAGATGAAAAAACGCAAAAACCAATTCCTGCCAGCATTTCTTTTGTGCCGTCTGTTGTTGGCTTAATAATTGCAGGCGAAGTTGTGAAAGATTTGATAAAATAACGTATAAATAGGCGATATTGCTCCCTATCTTGTGTAAAAAAAATTCGTGTTATAATGTTTGTATGAAAAAGATTTTGTTGTTTGAAGATGATGAATTTAGTGTGTTATATGCAAAAGCTATCTTAAATGATGCAGGCTATGATGTTGCACATTATGATGAAAGTAAGAACGTAGAAGATTTTGTCGTTGATTACAAACCTGATTTGATTTTGCTTGACGTTGAAATGCCACACCTAAATGGTTTTGACGTTTGTCAAAAAATCAAAAAAATGAAAGAGTTTAAGAATGTTCCAGTTATTTTTGTAACAGGTCGTGCAGAAGAAGAAAATGTTGTTGCAGGGTTCAAATATGGCGCTGTTGATTACATCAGAAAACCTTATGGCAAAGAAGAACTTAAAATCAGAATAAAAACTCATTTGGAAATATCAGGTTTTGCAAAAAAAATGTCTGACTCTAATAAAAAGTTAGAAAGAAAAGTTACTAAACAAATGAAAATGATTGCTGATGCTCAAATGGGTACAATTTTCTCTTTGGCAAAATTGGCTCAATCAAGAGATGATGATACAGGCGACCATTTGGTTAGAGTTGAAAAATATTGTTATTTGATGTCTAAAAAGATGTCAAAAATGTCAAAATACAAAAAAATTATAGATGAAGATTTTATAAAAAATATTGTTAATGCAAGTTCTCTTCACGATATCGGAAAAGTTGGTATTTCTGATTTGATTTTGCTAAAACCAGGGAAACTTACTCCGGAAGAATTTGAAAAAATGAAAGCTCATACAGTCATCGGCTATGAAACATTGGCAGAAGTTGACGAAAAATTTGGCGGTAATTCTTTCATCAATATGGGAAAAGTTATTACACGTTCTCACCACGAAAGATGGGATGGAAATGGTTATCCTGACAAATTAAAAAATGAAGAAATTCCTTTGGCTGCAAGAATTATGTCTATCGCAGATGTCTATGATGCTCTTGCTACAAAAAGAGTTTATAAAGACGCTTTTCCTGTTGAAAAATGTGTTCAAATTATCAAAGAGGGCAAAGGTACTCAATTTGACCCAAATTTGGTTGATGTGTTTGTTGCGTTGGCTGATGATTTTGCAAAAGTTCATGCTGAATTTGAATAGATTTAAAGAGGTCAAAGTTTGTTATTTTCAGCGTTTATCGTTTTTATAATTTGTATTTGTTCAGGGATTTTAACAGGACTTTTAGGCATTGGTGGGGGTTTGATTATCGTTCCAATGTTTATGACTGTTTTGCCTTTGTTTGGCGTAAATTGTTTTTCTACTCACCAAATTGTTGCGATAAGTACAACTTGCGTGTTTTTTAATTCTGCAACGACATCTTTTTTTAGGAGAAAAGAAGAATATATCGAAAAAAGTCAGTTATTTTGGTTTTCTCTTTTTATCGTAGCAGGCACGGTATTGGGTTCTTATGTATCTTCGTTCGCGCCTGACAAATTGATTTTTTGGACATATATTTTGGTCTGTTTATTATCAATATATTTGTTGAACAAGGATATTTTTATTGATTTATCAAATTCTGTGTTCAAATTTGTTTTGTACTTGATTTTTTCTTTTATCGGGGTTTTTAGTGCGATAATAGGAATTGGTGGTGCGGTATTTTTTGCAACGACTTTAAAATGTTTTATCAATAAAGATGCAAAAGCCTTGTTGCCGTCGATAACTTTTTTGGTTTTTGTTCATGCGACATTTGCTTTTTTGTCAAAATTGGCTTTGCACGAAGTCGTGCTAACAATTATCCCTATTGCAGTTATAGCAAGCATAATTGGTTCAAAAATCGGTATCAGAATTTCAAAAAACATCTCTCCAAGAACAATAACATTACTAATGCAATTGTTTTTGATTTTGGGAATAGTCAGAGTGTGCTTTGAAGTGTTTTAAAATATATAAAATGCAAAATAATTAATTTGTGCTTTGTGTCCGTTTTTGACATTGTTAAAATTTATACTAAAAATATGAAACAATAAATAAAAAGATGCCTAATACACAAGGTATTAGGCAGAACTTTTCGAATCTTTCTTACTTTAGTAACGATTCAAAAATATTTATTGTACGATATAATTATAAAAAGAGTTTTTTTTATTGTCAATAGGAGAAATAAATATGCAAAAAATACTTGGTCTTGATATTGGTATAGCTTCAGTTGGACATTCAGTAATTGAATATGATGATAAAAATTTTGAAGGGGAAATTTTAAATACAGGAGTTAGGGTTTTTGAAGCATGCGAAGTTAAAGGTGCATTAAAAAACGAAAAAGCATCATTAAATGCAAGTCGTAGGAATTTTCGCGGCATGAGAAGAAGACTATCAAGACGAAATGGTCGATTAAGAGCAATAAAACAACTTTTTATTTCTAATAAATATCTTACTGAAGGACAAATAAATAATATGTTTTATGGTAAAAATAATCGAATTGATGTTTGGCATTTAAGAAAAGAAGCATTAAACAGACCATTAATAATTGAAGAATTTTATCGTATTTTACATCAAATTGCAAAACGTAGAGGTTTTAAATCTATTAGAAAAAGTGAAGAAGCAAAAAAAGAAGGAAATTTATTAAAAAGTTTAAAAGAAAATAAATTGAGATTTGAAGAAAGTTGTTATCAAACAATTGGTGAAATGTTTGATTCAATATATATTGACGATAATGCAAAACGAAATAAAAGAGATGATTATAAAAATTCTATTCCAAGAGAACTTCTTCAAGATGAAATAGAATATATATTTAAAGCACAACGAAAATTTAATATGCCATTTGCTAATGAAAATTTTGAAGCGCAATACACTCAAATTGCTTTTTATCAAAGACCATTACAATCAATGGAAAGTATGATTGGATATTGTCAATTTGAAAAAGATAAGAAAAGAGCTCCAAAATCAGCTTATACTTCTGAAATTTTTGTATGTGCACAAAAATTAGTTAATACAAAATTATTATTGATTAGTGGTGATGAATTAAATTTAACAGGGGAACAAATACATCAAATCATTGAACTTGCTCATTCAAATTCAAAAGTAACTTATAAACAAGTAAGAAAATTATTAGAACTTGATGCCAATACTCGTTTTAAAACTTTACAATATGGAAAAACGCAAAAAGATAAAAAAACTGGTGAAGAAAAAACAGTCAATCCAGAGGATGCAACTTTAATAGAATTAAAAAAATATCAGGAATTTAAAAAAGCAATAATTAAAAATACCAATGAAGCATATTTTGAAACAATTAAATATGATAAAGATTTGTTTAACAATATTGCAAGAATTTTAACTTATGAAAAATCTGACGAAGAAATAAGAAAACAAATGCAGGAAGTAGGAATTTCAGATGATATTATAAATAGCGTAATTGATATTTCAGCAAGTAAAGTTATGCATTTATCAATTGAGGCGATGGAAAAAATTATTCCATATATGCTTGAGGGTTTAAAGTATAATGAGGCTTGTTTAGAGGCGGGTTATGATTTCAAAAATACCATTGAGTCAAAAGATTTACCACTTTTACCTGTATTAAATAATGAAGAATTAACAACAAATCCTGTTGTAAATAGAAGTGTTTCTCAAACAAGAAAAGTTGTTAATGCTCTAATTAGAAAATACGGTAATTTTGATAAAATAATAATTGAAACTGCAAGAGATTTGGGGAAATCAGTTGAAGAAAGAAATAAGATTAAATCAGGACAGGATAATTTTCAAAAAGAAAAAGAATTAGCCAAAGCAAGATGTATAGAAAATGGTGTAAATCCTGATTCGAAAAATAATTTATTAAGATTTAGATTATGGGAAGAACAAGGAGGTTTTTGCCCGTATTCTAAAAAACCTATTGATATAAAAAGATTATCAGAGCTGAATTATACTGATATTGATCACATCATTCCTTATTCAAGATGTTTTGATGACAGTTTAAACAATAAAGTCCTTTGTCTTGCTGATGAAAACAGGCAAAAGGGAAATAAAATTCCGTATGAATATTTATCCGGTAAATACGATTGGGATGAATATTCTGCTTGGATTAGAGGTTTGAACTTGCGTTCAGCGAAACAAAACCGACTATTGAGAAAAACTTATGCAAGTGATGAAGAAGGTTTTTTAAGTAGAAATCTTAACGATACAAGATATATTACAACCTTTATAAAAGATTATATTCAAGAAAATCTTAATACAAAAGTTGAAACAAGAAATGGTTCTTTAACTGCATATTTAAGAAATCAATGGGGTATAAAAAAAGACAGAGAAGAAAATGATAGACATCATGCAATTGATGCAACAGTATTAGCTTGTTCAACTCAAAGTATGGTGAAATATCTATCTGCAATTTCTTCAAAAAGAGAAAATTATGACTTTATTAATGGCTTAAAACCAAAATATAAAAAACCATGGGAAACATTTAGCGAAGATTTAGAAAAATCAATTTCTGAAATTTTTGTATCACGTGCGCCAAGAAATAAAATTCCCGGAAGTTTGCATGATGCAACAATACGAAGTAAAAAACATATTGATGAAGGCTTTAAAACTCTAAAAACTTCCATAAAAGAAATAACTTTGGAAAAACTTGAAAATATGTTTGATAAAGAACGAAATATAGATATTTATAATATTTTAAAAGAAAGATTAGAACAATTTGCTAACAATCCAAATAAAGCTTTTGAAGAACCTGTATATATGAAACTTTCACAAGCAAAAAGAAATGCAGGAATAAAACCACATCAAATAAAAACAATAAAAATAAAAGTAATAGGGATATCTGGCATGGAAGTACATAATGGTATTGCTGATAATTCGTCAATGCCAAGAACAGATGTCTTTTCAAAGAAAAATAAAAAAGGAAAAGAAGAATTTTATCTTGTACCTATTTATGTTTCTGATTTTGCCAAAGGGGTTTTACCTAATAAAGTTCTTTCAAAGAGTAAAGATTCCTTATTTCTTGATGATACTTTTACTTTTAAATTTTCATTATTTTCTGATACTTTAGTTTGCGTAAATAAAACATCAAATTTAAAAGATATGCAATGGGGTTACTTTAGAGGAACTGATATAGATTCTGCAAGAATAACTTTAATTGATGTTGATAATGCTCAAAATAAAAATAGAGTAGCTGTTAAAAGTTTAGAAACTTTTAAAAAATATCAAGTTGATGTTTTGGGAAATTATCGTGAAATAAAAAATGAAAAAAGATTACCAATTAAACTAAAAAATAACCGAAAGAAATAATATTTATGAGTTGGAAAACACTTATTTTTACTAATAGTGGTAAATTACATATCAAGAATTATCAACTTTTGTATAAAGCTGATAATTCTGATGAAGAAATATCAATTCCGATGGAAGATATAGGAACGATAATATTAGAAAATCCACAAATAACAATTACAAATTATATGCTTTCTTTATGCGCAGATTATGAAATAACAGTAGTAACCTGTGATAAAAAGCACAAACCAAATGGTATTTTAACTCCTTTTTATCAACATAGTAGAAATACAAAAATTGCATTTGCACATATAAAAACAAAAGAACCTTTAAAAAAACAAATATGGCAAAAAATTATAAAGCAAAAAATTAAAAATCAATCGAATGTTTTAAAAATTTTATTTGATGAAAACGAATTAGATTATTTTGTAAATAAAGTACAATCAGGTGATATAAAAAATATTGAAGGACAAACTTCAAAAATATATTGGCAATTGTTATTTAATAACTTTAAAAGACATTCTTCTGATAAATATAATGCTATGTTAGATTATGGTTATGCCATTATAAGAAGTACAATTTCAAAATATATTGCATCTAGTGGTTTGATACCTTGTTTTGGCGTTCACCATTGTAATGAATTAAATCCTTTTAATTTGACGGAAGATTTAATTGAACCTTTTAGACCATTTGTGGATTTGATGGTTGCCCAAGCAGAAATAGTTAATTCAACACTGACAAATTCTGATAAATTATATTTACTTGGAATTTTAAGTAAACAATGCCAATATAAAAATGAGCAAATTACAGTTCAAAACGCTTGTGAAAATATATGTAAAACATTTGTCAAAACAATATTAGAAAAAGATTTAAAATATTTAGAATTACCAGAATTTATAGAGGCAAAATGAGTGTAAAAGGTGATAATATTTATATGAGATTGTTCTTGTTTTTTGATTTACCTGTAACTAAAAAAGAAGATAGAAAAATCGCAACAAGATTTAGAAAAGATTTATTAAATGAAGGTTTTACTATGCTTCAGTTTTCTGTGTATTGCAGAGTTTGTAGAGGTCAAGATATTGTTGAAAGAGAAATAAGACGAATAAAGCAAATTTTACCCCCAAAAGGAAATGTAAGAATCTTGCAAGTTACAGATAAACAATATGGAAATATGGAATTTTTGGTTGGCATGCCAAAAAAAGAAGAAATTATTGGGGTAGAACAATTACTTTTGTTTTAAAATTTTTAAGATAAAAATGTCAGAACCTCTTGAAACTATTAGGTCTTGAGGTCTGACATTATACAATAAATGTTTTTGAATGGAAACTAAAGCATTAAACAAATTTTTTAAAACAATTGATGAATTATACAATAAATGTTTTTGAATGGAAACTAAAGCATAGGTTTCATAACAATTTTATTGTTAATCATTATACAATAAATGTTTTTGAATGGAAACTAAAGCTGCTATTCAATATTATACAAATCTTAATTCATTATACAATAAATGTTTTTGAATGGAAACTAAAGCATTATCACTAATAACAACTTCTTGTTTAAGATTATACAATAAATGTTTTTGAATGGAAACTAAAGCGATAATGAACCAATTATTTCTGATATGTCAATTATACAATAAATGTTTTTGATTGGAAACTAAAGCCATATTGCAAGCCATTATTTTTTTATTTTTATTATACAATAAATGTTTTTGAATGGAAACTAAAGCTATAGCTAAAATATGGAATTAAAACCGCAGTTCTCTCTCTATTTTTTTTTGATAATGCTGATTCCCTATTTCAAAAATTGAGTTAGGACATCTGAAACACCCTCTGAATATGTTGGGTGGGCAAAGCAAACTGATGCAACTGCGTCTTTGATTTTGATTTTGTTTTCCATAAGTATAGAAAACTGATGAAGTATTGCAGAGGCTTCTTTGCAAATGATATGTGCGCCTAAAATATATTCTTTGTTTTTGTCTGCGATAACTTTTATGAAACCTGTTGTATCTCCGTCTGCTCTTGCTTTTCCAAGTGATGACATAAGATAAGTTTTTGTTTCGTATTCAATATTTTTTTTAGTCAAACTTTCTTCTGTTTCCCCAACCCACGCGATTTCAGGATAGCCATAAATGACCGCAGGAGTCAAGAATTTGTTTGATTGTTCGCCTTTATACCAGTTTTTTACAAGGTTTGTCGCTTGTTTGCTTGCATAGTGTGCAAGTTGGATTTCGCCTGCCGCATCTCCAACAAGTGTTTCCCCCTCTGATAGTTCGTAAGAATTTGGAACTCTGCCTGTTGCAACTAGGATAATATCTGTTTCTATCTCTTTATCGTTTTGCAAAATCACTTTTTTACCATCAATTTTTTTGATTGAATTTGATGTGTAGAAATTGATTTTTTCTGATTTGAACAATCTTTCAACACGTTTTGAGATTTCTCCATCTGCGTTAGGGATAAGTTTTTCAGCCAATTCAACGACAGAAACATTTACCCCAAAACTTGCAAAAATTCTTGCCCATTCTGTTCCGATAGCACCAGAACCAACAATTGTGATATTGGTTGGAAGTGTTGTCAAATTTAGTATATCGTCTGAATTTAAAATGAATTTGTGGTCAAATTCTAAACCTTTTATTTCTCTAGGTTTTGAGCCGATAGAAATTATTGCCTTTTCGGCTTCAAAATATTCATCTGTTGATGTTTTATAAACAAGAGTTTTTCTTTCTTCTGATAGTTTTTTGTCTTTGACCGCTTCTTGCATAACGATTTTTACACCGTTAGATTTGATAAGAGTTTCAAGGCTTTTTCTAAGTTTTTCGATAACGGAATTTTTGCGTTCCATAACTTTTGAAAAATCAAGGGAGTAGTTTTCTACATTTATTCCAAAATCTGCCATGTGGCTCAACGCTTTGTATTTTTCAGCAGAAGCGATAATTGTTTTTGTAGGTATGCAACCTTTGTTTAAACAAACTCCGCCTAAATTTTCTTTTTCAAAAAGAACAACAGTTTTACCTGCTTGTGCTGCTTCAATTGCTGCTACATAGCCAGCCGGCCCTGAACCTATTACGGCTAAATCGTATTTTTCGATTTCCATTTGTACCCCTATCTTATATAAACTCTTGGTAATCTAACTTTTAATCTGCAAGTTAGTTCATAATTAATCGTGTTTAGAATTTTTGCCCATTCATCAATTAGCAAATCTTCGCCTAAAAGTGTGATTACGTCACCTTCTTTTGCGTCTATATCAGTGATATCAAACATCATTTGATCCATTGTGATGTTTCCAATTTGTTTGATTTTTGTTCCGTTTATTTTTCCATAAATCTTATTTGATAATGCTCTTGGAATACCATCTGCGTAACCTATTGGAATAGTGGCAACTTTGGTATCTTTTGGCGCGATAAAAGAATATCCGTAACTGATACCTTCGTCTTTTTTCATTGTGTGTATTCTTGTAATTCTACCTTTTAACCCCATAACAGGTTTAAATTCCATTGATTTTACTTCTGTTGCACAAGGCGCAAGGTCAGGCAAAAGTCCCCAAATACCAATTCCAGCACGAACCATATTGTATTGTTTGTCAGGATAAGTGAATATTCCTGCGGTGTTTAGGATATGTATTGTTAGATTTTTTGTATCAATATTTGAGATTATGTTATTAAAAATTTCAAATTGTTTTTGGGTTAAATCTTCTACTTCAGAGTTTGCAAGATGTGAAAAGATACCTTGCAAATCGATAAAATCACAGTTTTGAATTTTTTTGATAAATTCAATAGCTTCGTCTTTTGTAACACCAATTCTATTCATTCCTGTATCAAGTTTTATGTGAGCTTTGATTTTTTTACCTGTTCTTTCAAAAGTTTCTTTCGCTGCTGCGATATGTTCTTCTGAAAAAATTGATATAGAAATATTGTTTTCGGCAGCACATTCAAAAGCCCAAACTGGAACTGCACCAATAACAAGAATTTCACAGTTTATTTTCGCAGCTCTTAAATCTAATCCTTCGTCAATCGCAGCAACACCAATCATATCAACTCCTGATGCAAGCATTGTTGGAACGGTCATAGTTGCTCCGTGTCCATAAGCATCAGCTTTTGCAATCGCAAGAAGTTTTGTTTCTGGGTTTACAAACTTTTTTATTTGTTTGATATTAAAAGCCAAAGACTCAAGATTGACTTCAACCCAAGCATCTCTGTGAATATTTACAAATGATTGTCTAGATGTTTTCATATTCTTATTATACTCTGAAATTATTATTCTGCTTCTTCAATTTTATTTGGTAAAAATTTTACAAAATAAGCAAATATTACAGGAAGAAATGATAGAATTAACAATATTTTTGGTATTCCAATATTGATGATAGTAAAACTTATTATTGTAAGTAAGATTGAAACAATGCCCCAAGTGAAACCATTTATAAAACCAGCAGCAATACTTTTGTATTTAGGTAATACCTTTTGCGCCATAACCATTGTCACTGGCTGAGCAAACATTGTGATAAATCCCATTAATATAAATAAACTATTTGCTATTGTTGGGTGTGTTTTATAAATCAATGTGTAGATTATCATTAATGGAAATGTTAATGTCATTGATGCAATAAATACAAGTCTTGCACCAAATTTTTTTTCTGCAAATGTGCTTAAATAAGATGCTAAACTTCCTGCAAGAATGAATAGGAATAATAATTTTCCGATGTATGCAGGACTTTTTCCCATATCTCTCCACAAAAATGGCAAGAATATTGTGCAACTGCTTATGATTATTGTTTTCATTGAACCAATTGCGATTAGAATTAGCATTTTTTTGTTTGTTAAAATTTCTTTGAATGTTTCTTTAAATTGATATTTTGTTCTTGTTTGATTTGTTTCTTCAAGTCTTGGAACAAATTTGAACATTGAAAAAGTTAGTATTATACCAATAAGCGCAAGGTATGGAACTTTTTCAAATCCTAGATGTTGAACAGTTAGTGCTGAAACAATAGGACCAAAAGCAAACCCTAATGTTCCTGCTGTTATAAATAGGCTCATATTGTGCATTAAATTTTTGTCAGAAAATTTTGGTATAAAACCTAGTGCTTGGGGGTGAAAAAGACTTCCACCTATGCAGCCAAGAACAATAAAAATGGTTAATAATGTTTTGTTTGGAACGTTTACGGCAATTGGAGTGCAAGTTGTCGCAAGCAAAATTCCGATAAAAATAAAAGTTCGTTTATAAATGTTATCGGCAAAAAATCCAAAAATCGGTTGAATTAAAGAACCGCAAATTTGTGCAATACTAAGGATTAAGGTCGCAATAGCTATTGAAAAACTTAGTTTTAAAGCAATAAATGGCATAATAGGATTTAAAAAACCTGAAAAAATGTCACCTGTAAAGTGTGCTGTGGTAAGCCATGCGACTGCTCTATTTTTTGTTTTTGTGTCCATTTATTTTAAAACCTCGATAGTTTCATAACTTTCAAGATATGGAAGATGTTCTTCTTTTATCAATTCCCCTGGTACAAGTATTGCAATCCCTGGAGGACATTCTGCTATTATTTCACCTGAAATTCTATTTATTGCATCTTCTTTTTTTACAATTTCTTTGTCTGAATAAAAAGCTTCTTGTAAATTCATTTTTATTTCAGGTGTAAGCATTGGCATGTGTAGTTGTTTCACATTTTTTGGAATGTGAGAATAATCTTTTTTAGAAATTTTTTTAAGACATTTTGCTAAATATTTAAAGTCTTTATGGCTGTTTCCTATGTTTGACAATATCAAAAGACCAACGTCAGAAGCTGATTCAATTTCGATATGAAAATCATATTCTAATATTGATTCAAGAACTTTTCCTGAAATTCCATCTGCTTTGATAAATATTTTTGTGATATCTGTTTCATAATCTCCATCGTGTTTTAGTTGGTGAATGTTTGGAAGATTATCAATTTTTTTTCTTAAATATTTTGCGTTTTCAATAGCTTGTTGAATTTGTTTTTTCCCTCTTTTGCTATCAAGATGAGCTCTTGCAGCATCAAGACTTGCAAGTAAAGTTAAAGAAGGGCTTGTTGTATGTAATAGCATTAACGCATTTTCTATGTGTTTAGGTTCAATAGTAGAATTTTTACCGATGTGTAACATTGAACTTTGGCTCATACTTCCACCTGTTTTGTGCAAAGAGTGAACTACGATGTCTGCACCAAGTTCTAGTGATGTTTGTGGTAAGTGTTCATCAAAGTTCCAAAGACATCCGTGTGCTTCATCAACAACAAGCGGTGTATTGTATTTTTTACAAATTTCGCTAATTTCTTTTACGTTAGACACAACGCCCTCATAAGTTGGGTTTGTAATCCAAACAAATGCTACATTTTCGTTTTCTTGTAATGCTTTTTCAATGTCTTGAGGTTTTATGTTTCCCCATAAACCCCAATCGCTAAATTTTTCAGGAATAATCCAAACAGGATCAGCACCAGATGCGATGAGTCCTGTCATAACAGAGCGATGGCAATTTCTGTTTACAATAACTTTTTGTCCTTTTCTTGATAAACCCATTGCAATTGCGATATTTCCAATAGTTGAACCGTTTAGAAGAAAGAAAGTTTGTTTTGCTCCAAATGCTTCTGCTGCAAGTTCTTGAGCTTTTTTAATCGGACCTGTTGCAGGGTTTAGAGTTCCTAAACCATCAAATTCATCTGTTGTATCGAGTAAAAGAGCTTTTTCGCCGATAAGATTTTTAAATTTAGAGTAAACTCCATTACCTTTGGTGTGTCCTGGTATGTGGAATTGGTATGTTGGATTGTTGATAGCTTTTTTTAGTGCATCTACAATCGGTGCTTTGATTTTTTCTTTTGAAAGCAATCCCATGTCTAAATTTATCCTCTCTTAAAAATAACAATATTAATTTTACTATAAAAATTATTTTATTAGATGATATTTTCTTTTATCTCTTTATTATTTTTTTTATTCTGCTATAATACCTTGTATGAGTGGAGTTTGCTCACGGAAAAGAATGTTATGGTCTTTAAAGTTTAGGATTAAAACAAGAAAAATATAGAAATGAGGTCTTTTTGACAATTAAAGAATATATAACGCCTAAAAATATATTATTTGTAATTTTGGCATTGTTGATAATTAAATTTTTAAGTGAAATAAAAGTTATAACAATGTTGTTTTTCGCAGCATATATTATTGCTGCATCTTTAAATCCACTAGTTGATAAATTAGAAAAGAAAATGAAACGAATTTATGCGGCAAGCATAGTTTTTAGTTCTACTTTAGTTTTGCTTTTCGCATTTTTTGTTCCGATATTTTTTATTTCTTGTGAACAATTTTCAATTGTGATGAAATCTTTGCCAGCAACGTATGATATGATAAGAGATTTTGTTTTAAATGGCAGTGTATTTGGTCAAAAACTTATTGAAATGGTAGATTTTACTGCTCTTTCAACTTCTTTGGAAAGGGTTGGAGAACAAATTTTAAATCATTCAATATATTTGACAGTAAACGCTATGCAGGCAGTTTTGTTCTTCTTGCTTTTGTGTATTTTGGTATTTTATTTTATTACTGATAAAAAAATAATAAAATCAGGTTATATGCAATTATTCCCATCAAATATGAAAGATAAAGCATCTGAAATTTACGATACTGTATCTAAAAATGTTGGTGGTTATATCATTGCACAAATTTTGATAATGGTTGTTATCGCAGTTTTGGTAGGCTCTGGAATGTTGTTATTGAAAATAGATAACGCAATAGTTCTTGGTTTGATATCAGGACTTTCTGATATAATTCCTCTTTTAGGTCCAATTCTTGCGTTATTGCTATGTTTGGCACTTGCATATCCTTTGGGTATTTTTAAAATGTTCTTGGTTTTGGTTGTATATTTAATTGCTCAATGGTGTGCAAACAATCTTGTTCGTCCAGTAATATTCGGAAAGTTTTTAAATTTACATCCCCTTTTAATTATCTTGTCTTTGCTTTTAGCAGCGCAATTTTTAGGTTTATGGGGTGTAATTTTAGCTCCCGCAATAGCATCTGTTATATATGAACTTTTCAACGAGTTGTACATAAAAGTTATTAATAAAGGTGAAAATGACAACTAAATTTTTATATAATAGAGTTCAAAAAAATGATACTGATTATAATATTTGGATGGCTTTTCCAGGGTGTAAAGCCTTTGCCTTTTCCTCTTTAGGCTATTTGTGTATAAGTAAAATTTTTGATGAAATTTCTTATGCAAATTTTGAAATGGTTTTTTCTGATACTGATAAAACTCAAATTTTTTCAAAAGATGTTGATTTTATTAGTTTTTCATTGTCTTTTGATATGGATTTTTTAGAAGTATTTAAAATTTTAGATAAGTATAATATTCCTTTAAAATCTTCCAATAGAGATGACAGTTATCCGATAATATGCGCAGGTGGTCCAGTTTTAACTGCAAACCCTGAACCTTATGCAGAAATTTTTGACGTTATCGTGATTGGTGATGGTGAAAAAAATTCAAAAGAAATGATTGATATTTGTTATGAAAACAAGGGCAAATCAAAAAGTGAAATTTTAAAAAAAATATCTGAAATCGAAGGGGTTTATGTTCCATCTCTTTCGCAGGAAAAAGTTAGAAAATCTACAAATAAGCTTGAAAAATGTGTGTGTTCAACATTGTTGAGTGATGAAAGTTTTTTTGCAAATACTTATATAATTGAAGTTGCAAGAGGTTGCTCAAATAGATGTGCATTTTGTATTGCGTCATATTTGAATTTGCCAATAAGATTTGTTGATTATGATGAAATAATTAATAAAATTGAGCTTGGGTTAGAACATACAAATAAAATTGCGTTGTTAGGTGCAATGTTAGGCGCGCATCCTAGATTTGATGATATTTGTTCTTATATTTATGAAAAAGTTCAAGCAGGACAAAATATTGAATTAACGGTGTCATCACTTCGTGCTGATTTGATTTCTCCAATTGTTATAAAGACTTTGGTTGCATGTGGGCAAAAGACTTCGACAATTGCAATAGAAGCGGCTAGTGAAAGATTGAGAAAAGTTATAAATAAAAATTTATCAGAAGACCAAATTAGATATTCAATAAAAATGGCGCTAGAAAATGGACTTAAAGGGTTGAAAATATATTCAATGATAGGGCTTCCAACAGAAACTCAAGAAGATATTGATGAATTTTTGCGATTGGCAAAAGATTTGAAAAAAGAGTTTAAAGGGTTTGAGCTTTCTTACGCTTTTTCAACTTTTGTTCCAAAACCTCATACTCCTTTCCAATGGTGTGCAAGAGAGGCTACAAAATCTTTAGAGCAAAAACAAAAATATTTGAAAAAAGAATTTCATAAATTAGGTATAGATGCTAGTTTTTCAAGTGCAAAATGGGATTATTATCAAACTCTTTTGTCAAGAGGTGGCAGAGAATTAGCAGATTATTTAATCGAAGTATATAAACAAGGCGGAAAAATTGGTGCTTTCAAAAATGCGTATAAGGAAGTTAGCAAGCAGAAATTTTTGCCTGAAATAGATTTTTATACGACAAGAAATTATGATTTGTCAGAAAAATTACCTTGGGATTTTGTTGAATTTAAAATAGATAAAGAGTTTTTGATAAATGAACATAAAAAACTTTTAAATTTGGAATAAAATTTTTATTAAAAGTTTTTGCGGTTTAATATTAAACCTGTATTATATTTTTTGCAGATTAAACAATTTTTCTCTTATTTTAAGATAAGCTTCGAGAGGAGTTTTTAAAAATGACAGAAAAATCAGTAAATATATTATTAGTTGAAGACCATAAATTGACAAGAGTTGGTGTAAAGTCTTTGTTTGATAATACCCCTGAGTTAAAAGTTATTGCAGAAGCTGAAACAGGAAAAGAAGCATTAGAAAAAGTGCGACTCCAAAAACCAAATGTGATTTTGATGAATATTGGTTTACCTGATATTGATGGAATTTCTGTTACCAGACGTATAATTGACCAATTTGAAGATATAAAAGTCGTAATGCTAACTTCTCATTTGTCAGAAAAAGAAGTGTTTGATTCTCTTTCTGCAGGAGCAATGGCTTATGTTATGAAAGATGTAAACACAGATGTTTTGATGACAATAATTAAAACAGTTAGTCAAGGCGCAATGTGGTTAGATCCAAAAGTTACTCCTATAATTAGAGAGAAAAATTGCCGAATGATTCCTCAACATCAGCTTACACGAGCAAATTTTAAAGCACAACATTCAAATCTTACAGAGCGAGAGTATGAGGTTTTAAAACTTCTTGTTGATGGTAAATCAAACAAGCAAATTGCAGATGAATTACTTATAAGCGAACATACTGCAAAAGCTCATGTTTGTAATATCATTCAAAAGTTACTTGTGGATGATAGAACTCAAGCTGCTGTAAAAGCGTTAAAAGATGGACTTGTATAAAGTTTAGGCTTTTGTTTCTTGAACTTCTTTTTTTGTTCCAACACCTGAAGAAAGTGTGAAAATTTCGTAGATTTCTTCGTCTGTAAGTTCGGTGATGATTTTTTCACCTTCGTAAACTGCCATATTAGCCAAATCTTTTTTGGCTTTAAGCATTTCGTCAATTTTTTCTTCGAAAGTTCCAAGTGTAACAAGTCTGTGAACCATAACATTTTTGTCTTGACCGATACGATAAGTTCTGTCGGTTGCTTGATCTTCAACTGCTGGGTTCCACCATAAATCATAGTGAATTACGTTAGTTGCACTAGTCAAGTTCAAACCTGTACCACCTGCTTTTAGTGATAAAATCATAACTTTTGTGTCAGGATTGTTTTGGAAATCTTCAATTAAACTTTCTCTTTGAGAAACATTTAAAGAACCGTGGAAGAAAGATGGACGTGTTCCACATTCTTCTTCTATTACTTCTGTTAATATGTCGCCCATTTCTTTGTATTGAGTGAAAATAAGAGTTTTTTCATTGTTATCAATGATTTTTTGTACAATTTCAATACATTTTTCCATTTTTCCTGAAAGTTCTTTGCTTTTTTCTCCTGCTTTCAAGAATTGATATGGGTGGTTACAAATTTGTTTTAAAGCAGTAATTAATTTGAAAATGTTACCTCTACGATTTACACCAGTGATACCACTAATTTTTTCCATCATTTCGTTTAATGTTTTTTCGTAAATAATTGCTTGTTCTTTTGACAAATAGCAATAATCATTAAGTACCATTTTTTCAGGCAAATCGGAAATTACATTTTTGTCTGTTTTTAAACGTCTTAAAACAAATGGAGAAATAGAAAGTTTAAGTTTCGAAGCTCTTGATGTTTCTTTAAATCTTTCAATAGGTATTGCATAACCTTTTTGGAATTCTCTTAGAGCGCCTAAATAGCCTTTGTTAATGAAGTCAAAAATGCTCCAAAGCTCTGTTAAACTGTTTTCTACCGGTGTACCTGTCATTGCAATTTTTATATTTGATTTTATTGTTTTAATTGCAAGAGTTTGGGCTGTATCTGGGTTTTTGATATTTTGTGCTTCATCAACAATAATCATTTCCCATTCGTTTTTCTTTAATTCTTCAATATCTATACGTAAAATAGCATAAGTTGTAAGAATTATGTCGTAGTTTAAATCTAATTTACGTTCTAGTCCGTGATAAGTTGTTGCTTTAAGTGATGGAGCGAACATTTCGATTTCTTTCATCCAGTTACCCATCAAAGTTGTTGGACAAACTACCAATACAGGTTTTTTAAGTTTGCCTTCTTCTTTTAATTTTAGAATTACGCTGATAACTTGAATTGTTTTACCAAGCCCCATATCATCAGCCATACAACAACCAAAACCTTTTGAAATGTTTGTCCATAACCATTTAAGACCAGTTTTTTGGTAAACTCTAAGTTCGCCTTGCAAATCTTTTGGTACTGTAACTTCAATTGGTTTGTTGAAATCTTTTACTACGTTTGCAAATGCTTCATCATAATCAAAATCATACTGTCCTAATTGACCAGACATAGCTGCGTGTAATAATTCTAAACGAGAAAGTTTTGTATGATTTGCTTTTAGTATTTGTTCAAATAATTTTTTGCTATCGTCAGTGTCTATAAGAACATAATTATCTTTGTATTTGATTAAGCCTTTATTTTCTGCAACAAGTTTCTTAAATTCTTCAAGTGAAATTTTGTCATCACCAATAGCAATTTCATAATTGAAGTCCAAAATGTCACCAAGTGAGATTTTGCTAGAGGTAATATTGTTGAATATGTCTGCTAAATCTTTTGAACGTTCGCTTTTAACTTTAGCGTTGATAGAAGCTCTTGGAATAATTATATTTGATAATTCTTCTGGTAAAATAACTTCAATTTGAGCTTTTTGCAAATAATATGCAGTTTGTGTGATAACTTTATAAACTTCGTTTAAATTTAGAGAAAGTGAAAGTTCATCTTCATCTTCAAATAATTTTTCAAGTTCAGGCATGTATCTAACTGCATAAATCAATTGTTTTTCTACAATTTTTGAAATGTCTGCTGAATTTGCATCAAAGACTTCTTCTTTGTGGTAAAGTTCGTCCATTAAAACAGATTCGTTTGTTTTTCTGTTTTTGATATGGATTTTTAATTTGAATAATTCATCTTCAATCTTTTCTATTTTAAAGAATGGAATTACGTCATATTTTCCAAGATACAATTCATCAAACCATTGAGAGAAGTTTTCAGCTAAATCTGAGCCTCTTAATGTTGATTTTTGTTCTAAATCTTTTAGTAAGTAATGACCTGATTTAACATCTTTAAATTTGTATGCCTTGATGTTTAAAAATTTGTATATGACGTAATTTAAACAGTATCTAACAAAATCTGATACGAAGTTTTTAGGCTTTTCACCTTTTATAAATAAGTTTTCTGGTAATTTTTCTTCCAAAAGATTTATAATTCTTGCAAGTTGATTGTTTGAAATAATTGGTTCATAAACAATTCTGAACATTGTAGAACGAGTTTTTACTGTTGGAATAAAATACATTTTTTCAATAAGTTTAAGAACAAATTGAGTAAGTTTGTTGAAATACACAAAAGTTTCAGAAATTGCAGAAAAATCTACAATGTCACCAAATCCGCAGAAATAATCTAAAATCATGTTTACGGGTAATATATAACCTCTTTTATCACCTAATGTTTGAGGTGTACTTCTAAAAAGTGAACCTTTTGATTTTAGATAAAATTCAAAATTGTTTGTTGGGGTTACAAAAAATGATTTTTTTCCGTTTTCTTCAATTAAATAAAAATCTGTATTTCTTACTGGTGAATTTGGGCTTAAAAAGACATCTTTGAATTCATCTTCTACTGTTTGATAGATTAAGCTTAATGTGTATCTAAAATCCTTGTTTTTAAATCCATTAGGATTTTCGCTTAAATTAAAAAATAGTTCTTCTACATTGTTTTTTTTGAAAGATAAATCTATGTCTAAAGATTTTGTTTTTGTTGTTGTCATCGCCTTTTATAGCCTCAAATATGTGTTCTACATTAATGAGAAATTATAGCAAGAACAAAAAACATAAACAAGAGCGAATTTTTTGATAGATATATAATCTTTTAAGCAACGTAATATGCAACATTTCCAACATTTCTTCTGTTGTTAGTGCGAAGAATTTGTTGTCTGTTTATAATTGTGTTTCCAATTTTATTTTGATTTGCTTTACCTTTTTTGAAAAGTTCTATTTGTCTTCTTATTTCTCTGTTTAAACTTCTTGCGACATCTTCTATTTTGCTTGTTAATGGTGAAACCCCATTATTAATGATGTAAAAACCGACTTCGTCTTCGTTGTTTGGAATGAATTTGAAATTTGTCATTAATCCTTTTGTATCTGGTGTATAAATTAATTTTCCAGTTGGAGTATTGAAGTTGTATGACAAAGAGTCTTTACCTGTTAGTTTAAGTGATTTTGTATTGATTTTTTGCGTAATGGAGTTTAAAAATTTGTCTTCTGTTAAATTATCAAAAGTCTTGTTCCATTGGTTTAAATCGTAAGCCATTCCAAAAGAAGCTGGCATCTTTTGGTTTGACGTTTTGTTTGCATTTGTATGATTTTGTATGCTATTTATTTTCATGTTAATTAAACCTCTAGTTTTTAGAAGTCGGTAAAGATTTATAATTGCTTAAATAGTTTGATTTTTCTTTAAAAGTTTACAAAACTTATTGCTCTATTAAAGAAGAACCTTCCATTTCTTCTGGTTTTTTAATGCCCATAATTTCAAGAATTGTTGGCGCTACGTCACACAATGCTCCACCTGTTTTTAATTTCAATTCTTTTTCTGAATTTATAACAACAAAAGGAACTTCGTTTGTTGTGTGTGCAGTTTGAGTATTTCCTTCTTCATCAGCCATAGCTTCTGCGTTTCCATGGTCTGCTGTAAGTAGCATTGTAATACCTTTTTCTTTCGCTTTTTGAGCGATTTTTCCAACACATTCATCAACAACTTTACAAGCTTTTGTTGCTGCTTCTAAAACACCTGTGTGTCCAACCATATCAGGGTTTGCAAAGTTTACTAAAATGAATTGATAATTTTCATCATCTTCTGCTTTTAAAACATTTTCGCAAACTTCATAAGCACTCATTTCTGGTTGCATATCATAAGTTGCAACTTTTGGAGAAGCAACTAATACACGTTTTTCGTGAGGGTTTTGTTGTTCAATACCGCCATTGAAGAAGAATGTAACGTGTGCATATTTTTCTGTTTCTGCTGTTCTGAATTGATTTACGCCGTTTGCTTCTAAAACGTCACCTAAAATGTTTACCATTTTTGTTTTTTCAAAAGCTACTGGGAATGTAAATTTTTCATCATAGCTTGTCATTGTTATGTAGCAAAGATTTTTTCTAACAGCTTTTCTTTCAAAGCCATCAAAATCTTCATAGTTTATTGCTCTTGAAATTTCCCTTGCTCTATCTGGTCTGAAGTTGAAGAAAATAATTGCATCGTTGTCATGAATTCTTGTTTCTTCTCCGCCTATTGCAGTTGGTTTAACAAATTCATCATTGTCGCCTCTTTCGTAAGAAAGTTTTACACCTTCGCAAGCTGTTGATGCTTTTTCGCCATCTCCGAACAATACGCAATTATAACCTTTTTCAACTCTTTCCCAACGGTTATCTCTGTCCATTATCCAGTAACGACCGATAACAGAAGCAACTGGTGGAAGATTGTATTTTTTAAGTTCTGCTTCTACTGTTTCTAAATATTCGCAAGCACTTTGAGGTGGAGTGTCACGACCATCTAAAAATGCGTGAACATAGAATTTTTTAACATCATTTTCTGCTGCAAGTTTAATTAATGCAAGAACATGGTCTAGTGAAGAGTGAACTCCGCCTGTTGAAACAAGTCCCCAAATGTGTAATGCTGAATCGTTTTTCTTAACGTGTTCGATGGCTTTTAAGAATTTTTCGTTTTTGAAGAATGAGCCATCTTTAATACTTCTGTTAATTTTTGACAAATCTTGGTAAACAACTCTTCCTGCACCTAAGTTTAAGTGACCAACTTCAGAGTTACCCATTTGTCCGTCTGGCAAACCTACATATTCCCCAGCTGCATTTATTCTTGTTGCATAGTTTTCTTTGATTAATTTATCAACATTTACAGGTGGTGCAAGTTTTGTTGCATCATATTTATCTGTTTTAGAGTTGGTATTTATTCCCCAACCGTCCATTATACATAAAAGAACTCTTTTCATTTTTATTTCTCCTCTAATAATCTTTTTACAACAAGGTTAGCACAAACAATGTTTGATAACAATTATTTATAAAGCTAATAAAAAATACGTACTTTTTTGAAAAAGTACGTATTTAATTTTGTGTTTTTGTTTTGGGTTTTATTATTTTCCTTGTTCAAGGATGTAGTTGAATAATGTTCTAACACCTACGCCTGTTGCACCTTTGATAAATTCGTGTTGAGGTTTATCTAAAAATGCAGTTCCGGCTATATCAAGGTGAGCCCAAGCAACATTATCTGTTACGAATTCTTTTAGGAATAAGCCAGCAACAGAAGCTCCGCCTGAACGTCCACCGGTGTTTTTCATATCTGCAATATCACTTTTTATATTGTCAAAATACTCTTCAAACATTGGAAGTTTCCAGAAATGTTCGCCTTGTTCTTCACCTGTTTTGATTAATCTATCTAATAGTTCATCATTGTTTCCAAGAATTCCTGAACATTGAGTTCCAAAAGCTACCATGCAAGCACCTGTAAGAGTTGCAATATCAATAACTTCATCAACACCAAGTTCGCAGGCATAACATAGTGCATCGGCAAGTGTTATTCTACCTTCTGCGTCTGTGTTATAAACTTCGATTGTTTTTCCGTTTTTAGCTTTTAAAATATCACCTGGTTTATAAGAGTTTCCACTAACCATGTTTTCGCATGCTGCAACAATACCGTGAACTTCAACATTAGGATTAAAATGTTTTAGTGCTTTCATAATGCTGATAACACAAGCTGCACCTGACATATCATCTCTCATTGTAAGCATGTTTGCTGCTGATTTTATATCCATACCGCCAGCATCAAAAGTTATGCCTTTACCAATTAGTGCGATTTTTTTCTTTGGTTTTTGAGGAACGTATTTCATGTGGATAAATTTAGGGTATTTAGCACTACCTTTACTAACCGCATAAAAAGCTTCCATTCCCATATCTTGAATATCGTCTTTTTCGTAAATTTTTGTTTTTACACCTTCTGCTTTTTTAGCGATTTCTGCTAGTTTTTCAGGTGTGATAAGGTCAGCAGGTTCGTTAGCTAAATCTCTTGTGAAATTAAGTGCATTTGCAATAACTTTACCTTTTTCTATTCCTTGTTTTATTGTTTCAATTTTGTCTTCGTCTTTTTCTGCGATGAAGAAATTTTCTATTTTAGAAGATTTCTTTTTAGATATATATTTGTCAAAAGCATATTCGCCAATGATTGCACCTTCTGTAATCATTTGTGCTTTTTGGTCAATATGTGCTGAATCAAAAGTGCTTAAATCAAAATATACTGTTTTTGCTTTTAGTTCATTATTTATTTTTTTGATTGTTTTTGCGCTAAGTTCTCTCAATTTTGCAAGTGTTAAATCTTCTTTTTCTCCAAGTCCTACAATGACGATTTTGTTTGCAGGAATTTTGTCGTAAGTTTGTAAAATATAAGTTTCGTTGAAATTAGCTTCAAATTTATCTTTTTCAATAACGTATTTTGAAATAATATTGTCGGTTGCTTTATCAATTGTAGCAAGATTTCCGTATAAAATGTTTGCGTTTTTAAATAAACCTAAAACTATAACGTCGCATGCTTGAGAACATAAGTTCCCATTGTAAACTTCAATATTCATATAAACTCCTTTCAGTATTCTTATGTAAATTATAACACTAATAATATTTATTTTTTATTTACAAATATAATAAATTATGATAGAATTTTTGCAGATGTAGTAGGAAAAATTTTTGAAAATATATGCAATAAATAAAGTTTAATATAAAAATAAATAGTGGCTCGATTTAAGTTAAATCGGGCATGTTGTGTATAATTCTAAAATTTATATTTAGAAGAGGTGTTACGAACATGGTTGTCGCATTAATTTTAACAATCCTTCTTGCAATAGCATTAATAGTCGTAATTTCAATTCAACATGGAAAATTGAAAATTATGTCTCAGCAAAGTCAAAAATCACAAGCTGATTTAAAAGAAAAAGAAGAGTTGCTTAAAAAAGAAGCAATGATTGCTGCAAAAGAAGCATTGCAAGACGAACAAGAAAAACAAAATGAAGATTTAAGAGAACGTCGTCAAGAAATAAGCAGAATTGAAACAAAACTAGCAAAAAGAGAAGATATGCTAGAAGACAAAATTCAAGAAGCTACTGAAAAAGAAGCAGCTGCTGCTAGAAAAATGGACGAATTGCTTGAAAAAGAAGATTATTTAGCAGAAATTGTTCAAAAACAAACTTCAGAACTAGAAAGAATTTCTGGTTTGAGTTCAGAAGATGCTAAAAATATGTTGTTAGAACAATTGAAAAATGATTTAGCTCAAGAGCAAATGCAATTAATTCGTGAAAACGAACAAAAAATTAAAGATATTTCGTTAGAAAAATCACAAGAAATTTTAACAACAACAATGCAAAGATGTATGATTGACCAAGTTGTCGAATCAACTGTTTCAGTTGTTGCTTTGCCAAACGATGAAATGAAAGGTCGTATTATTGGCCGTGAAGGTAGAAATATCAGAACATTAGAAACTCTTACAGGTGTTGATTTGATTATTGATGATACTCCAGAAGCTGTTGTATTATCAAGTTTCGACCCTGTTCGTCGTGAAATTGCAAAGCTTGCTTTGGAAAAACTAATTGTTGATGGACGTATCCACCCAGTTAGAATTGAAGAAATGGTTGAAAAAGCAAGAGAAGAAATAGAAAAGAAAATTTATACCGAAGGTGAAAATGCAGCTTTGGATATGAATATTATGGGACTTAATAAAGAGTTATTAAAAACTTTAGGTCGTTTGTATTATAGAACAAGTTACGGTCAAAATGTTTTGAAACACTCTTTAGAAGTTGGTCATATTGCTGGCATGTTGGCTTCTGAACTTGGTGCAAATGTTTATGTTGCAAAAAGAGCAGGGTTACTTCACGATATCGGTAAAGCTGTTGATCAAACTCAAGAAGGTACACATATTCAACTGGGTGTTGAAATTGCAAAACGTTTTGGTGAAAAAGAAGAAATTGTTCATGCTATTGAAGCTCACCATGATGATGTTACAGCAAATACAGTTGAAGCGGTTTTAGTAAAAATAGCCGATGCTATTTCTGCTGGAAGACCTGGAGCAAGAAGAGATACACTTGAAATTTATATCAAACGTCTTAAAAAGATTGAAGAAATCGTAAGTAGTTATGACGGTATAAAACAATCATTTGCTGTTCAAGCAGGTCGTGAAGTTCGTGTTATTGTTGAAGCTGAAAAATTTGATGATTTGGCTTCTCAAAAACTTGCAAGAGATGTTGCAAAACGAATTGAAGATGAAATGGAATTCCCTGGACAAATCAGAGTTACTGTTGTGAGGGAGTTTAGAGCAACAGAGGTTGCCAAGTAGTTAAATAGGTTAAGGCAGGGAACATAAGAGTTTACGTTTCCTGCCTTTTTAATAAGAAATATGTCAAAGTCAAAACAAATAAAAATTTTATTTTTCGGTGATATGGTGGGGAAACTTGCAAGAAGAGCAGTCATTGAGTTTTTGCAAGAATACAAAGCAAAGCAATCTCTTCCTGTTTTTGCTATTGCAAATGTAGAAAACGCTTCCCATGGTTTTGGTTTGACTGAAAAAAATTATAAAGAACTTTCAAATGCTGGTTTTAATTGTTTTACATCAGGAAATCACATTTGGGATAAAAAAGACATTTTTCAATATATAGAAAAAGCTGATAAACTTGTAAGACCTATAAATTATCCTGCAAAAACAAAAGGTAAAGGGGTTAGAATTTTTGATTTTGAAGGTGAAAAAATTGCTGTTATAAATGTATTAGGTCAAACTTTTATGCAGCCTATTGAGTCTTATTGGACTTCAATAAAAAAAGAAATTAAAAAATTAAAAAAAGAAACTCCAAATATAATTATAGATTTTCATGCAGAGGCAACTGCTGAAAAATTGTGTTTTGGAAGATATTGTTCAGAGCTTGGAGTGAGTGCGTTTTTTGGAACACATACTCATGTTCAGACTGCTGATGAAAAAATAATTAATGATGAAGCATACATCACAGATGCTGGTTTTTGTGGTGTGGTTGATAGTATAATAGGTATGGAATATGAAACATCCTTAAAACGTCTATCAACAGGGTTGCCTGAAAGGTATGAAATTCCTGACGGAAAACTTATCCAAATCAATGCGGTTGAAGTAACTTTAGATTTGTTATCTGGTAAATCGCTTGATATAAAAAGAATTATGTTAGAACGAAATTATCAGGAGGACAAAAAGTGAAATCGGATTTGCATATTCACACCAATTATTCCGATGGAGTTTTTTCGCCAGAAAAACTCGTTGATACGGCAATTGAAGTTGGTCTTGAGGTTGTTGCTTTGACTGATCACGATAATGTTTTATCGTATGATGTTGCTCAAAAATATTTAAACGAAAATCCAGACAAGAAACTTACTGTTTTGCGTGGTATTGAAGTTAATACTATGTATAATGAAGAAGAAGTACATATTTTGGGTTATTTTATGGATGTTGAAAATTCTGATTTTAAGGAGTTAATAGATTTTCAACAAAAAGCTCGTGTTGCTCAAGCAGAAGAAATTATTGCTCTTTTAAATAAAAAAGAGGGTATTAATATAAAATTTGAAGATATAAAAGTTCAAGTAGCTGAAGGCGGAAGTATTGGCAGACCTCATATTGCAAAAGCAATTAGTAATGTAGGTGGCACAAATAGTGTTATGGATGCTTATGAAAAGTACATCAATGATGCGTCGCCTGTTTATGTTCAAAGAAAAACAGTTACTCCACACGATGCTGTTGAAGTTATTTATGATGCTGGTGGAATACCTGTAATTGCTCATCCTTACAATTTAGAAGACCCTGAAGGTTTGATAAAAAGTTTGATGAACTGTGGTTTAAGAGGTATTGAAGCATATCATCGCCGCCATACTCCTGCTATTGTTGAATATTTTTCTTCTATGGCAGAAGAATTAGGCTTAATAGTTACAGGTGGGTCTGATTTCCATACTCCAAATATAATGAATGGTCAAATTATGTTGGGTAAAAACTTCGTACCTGAATGGATTTATGATAAATTAATTGAAGAAAAGAAACGCCTAGATATGGCATAGTTGAGGAAGTTATGAAAAAAGGGTTCACAATTGTAGAATTAGTAGTTGTATTTTTTATAATTTTAGGTGTAACTTTTTTTGCAGTGCCTTCAATTATAGACAATACAAAACAAGCAAAATTGATTGTTGAGTGGGAACAGAAGTTTTCTGATTTTACTTATTTGATTTCTGCGGTTAGAGCAAGAAGTGAAATTACAAATACTGTATATTCAAAAGATGCTTTTTTTGAACATTTAAAAAATCAAATGCGTATAGTTTCATCAATTGATAAAAATTATTCTGTTAAGTATAAAAATAATAAACCTATTTCAAAAAATTCAAAATATTACATAAAAGATTATTATGAAGGGCAAGATGGAAAATTTGTAGGTTTGAAATGGATAAATAAAAATTGTCAAAATACAGAACTATGTGCAATTATTCAAGTTGATGTAAATGGTTTAGAAGTGCCAAATAAATTGGGTGTAGATGTTTTTGGCATAGATATTACAAAAAATGATATTGCTCCTTACGGAAGAGGTTTAGATAATAATCTTTTGAAATCAGATTGTTCTTCAAAGGGTTCAGGTGCATATTGTTCTTATTATTATTTAATTGGAGGCAATTTTGACTAAGATAAAAAATGTATGCGTATATTCTTCAGCGAGTGATTTTTTAAATGATGTTTATTATGAAGATGCCGCAAAATTAGGCACTTTAATGGGTAAAAACGGTTTCGACTTAGTCTATGGCGGTGGACGTTTAGGCTTGATGTATGCAAACGCAAAAGCAGTAAAAGATGCAGGTGGAAAAGTTGTAGGTGTTTTGCCTAAAAAACTTTATGATATGGGTTTGTCATCAGATGTTTGTGATGAAGTTATAGTAACTGATGAAATGCGTTCTAGAAAAGAAAAAATGGATGTTTTATCAGATGCATGTATCGCTCTTGCTGGAGGGTTTGGAACATTAGAAGAAATTTCTGAAATGATTGTTCAAAAACAACTTGCTTATAATGCTAAAGCGATTGTGTTTCTTAATACAAATGGTTTTTATGATAATTTGATGAAATTTTTTGATGATATTATCAAAGAAAATTTTGCACAAGAAAGAATGTCTAAATGTGTGTATTTCGCAAATACTCCAGAAGAAGCCATTGATTACTTGTTGAAATATGTTCCTGAACATTTTGACGTGTATGAAAAATTGAAAATTGAGCGTCCAGTTTAGAAATGATTTTAAATCCTCATTTTTATAGTATAATTTTCTATGGAAAGAGGTTTTTATGAAATTATTTAATACTTATTCAAATTCAATCGAAGAGTTTACTCCAATCGAAGCAAACAAAGTTAAGATGTACGTTTGTGGCCCAACTGTTTATGATAGCGCACATTTGGGACATGCGAGATGTTATATAACTTGGGATGTTTTATATAGATATTTAAAATTCAAAGGTTATGATGTAACTTATTGCAGAAACGTTACTGATGTTGATGATAAAATTCTTAAAAAATCAGAAATGGAAGGTGTTACACCTGATGCAATAGCAAAAAAATATTATGATTCTTTTACTGATTCAATGACAAAATTGAACAACTTGAAACCTGATATTGAACCTTTTGCGACAAAAACATTAGGTGAAATGATTGCTATAAATAAGCAATTAATTGAAAAAGGTTTTGCTTATGAAGCTCAAGGTGATGTTTATTTCAGAGTTAAAAATTTCAAAGATTACGGTAAACTTTCAAAACAACCACTTGATAAACTTGAAGCTGGTGCAAGAGTTGAAGAATCTGATATAAAAGAAAATCCAATGGATTTTGCATTATGGAAAAAAGATGAAAAATTTGGTTATAAATCACCTTGGGGTGTAGGTCGTCCAGGATGGCACATTGAATGTTCTGCGATGAGTAGAAAATATTTAGGTAAAACAATTGATATTCACGCAGGTGGTGCAGATTTGATTTTCCCTCACCACGAAAACGAGATTGCTCAATCTGAATGTGCAAACGGTTGCAAATTCGTAAATTACTGGTTGCATAATGGTTTTGTTACTATTAATAAAGAAAAAATGTCAAAATCATTGGGTAATTTCTTGACTGTTGATAAGGTTTTAGAATCTTATGATGCAAATACAATTCGTTT
>JAZLGV010000082.1:0-11413 GCA_045616505.1 Candidatus Gastranaerophilaceae bacterium
GGGTGTAAGTTTTTTACCCAAAATGTAAATATACCAAGTCCCACACTGGTCCGCAGCCGTTACAGTCGGAATACTGAAATCTAAGTGTAGTTACCTCGAGACAGGGGAAGGAGAAAAAATGGATAAAGTTGTAAAAAGGGATGGGCAAATCGTTGAGTTTGACTCGTCGAAAATCACAAGCGCTATTGAAAAAGCCGCAAACGTAACAAAAGAATTTGACAAAAAAACAGCAATGAAACTTACAAAAGAAGTTATTCGTTCTGTTCAAAAACTTGTTGAAGAAAAGAAAGAAAATTTGAAAGCACCTTCTATTGAAGAAATTCAAGATGTTGTCGAATATATTTTACTTTCTTCTGATTACAAAAAGACTGCAAAATCTTATGTTTTGTACCGTGAACAACAATCAAAACTAAGAGATTTCACAAACAATGCAAACATCAACATGGTTGATGAATATCTTAAAAAATTGGATTGGGAAGTAAACGAAAATTCAAACATGTCTTATTCAATCCAAGGTTTGAACAACTACATTTCTTCTCACATCAGTAAATCTTACTGGTTAAACAAAATTTATTCATCAGAAATCAGAGATGCCCACAAACGTGGTGATTTACACATCCACGATTTGAACATGCTTTCTGTATATTGCGTAGGTTGGGATTTAAAAGACTTACTAATGCAAGGTTTCACAGGTGTTCAAGGTAAAGTTCAATGCAAACCTGCTAAACACTTTAGAACAGCATTAGGACAAGTTGTAAACTTCATGTACACAATGCAAGGTGAAGCAACAGGCGCTCAAGCGTTCTCTAACTTCGATACATTACTAGCTCCATTTATCAGATATGATAATTTGAACTATGATCAAGTTAAACAAGCAATGCAAGAATTTATCTTTAACCTAAACGTACCAACACGTACAGGTTTCCAAACTCCTTTCACAAATGTAACTATGGATATGACTGTTCCTAGTTACTACAAAGACCAAGCTGTTATCATTGGTGGTGAACCAATGGAAGCAACTTATGGTGAATTCCAAGCTGAAATGGATTTGTTTAACAAAGCATTCTTTGAAGTTATGATGGAAGGTGATGCAACAGGTCAAGTATTTACATTCCCTATTCCATCTTACAACATTACAAAAGACTTTAATTGGGATAACCCTGAACTTAAAGGTTTATGGGAAATCACTGCTAAATATGGTATTCCAAATTTCTCTAACTACATAAATTCTGATATGAATCCAGAAGATGCACGTTCTATGTGCTGTCGTTTGAGAATTGATAACAGACAACTTGAATACAGAGGTGGCGGATTATTTGGTTCTAACCCTCTAACTGGTTCAGTTGGTGTTGTTACAATGAATATGCCAAGAATGGCTTTCTTATCAAATTCTGAAGAAGAATTTTTAGAAAGATTAGCAAACAATATGGATTTAGCAAAAGAAAGTTTAGAACAAAAAAGAAAAATTCTTGAAAACTTTACTGAAAAAGACCTATATCCATATACAAAATATTATTTACGTGATATCAAAGCTCGTTTAGGTCAATACTGGAAAAACCACTTCTCAACAATTGGTTTAGTAGGTATGAACGAAGCTTGCTTAAATCTTTTAGGTGAACCTATTAGTTCTGAAATCGGTAAAGCATTTGCTATCAGAGTAATGGATTTCATGAGAGATAGAATCACTCAATATCAAGCAGAAACAGGTAACAACTACAACTTAGAAGCAACTCCTGCAGAAGGAACTTCTTACAGATTGGCAAAAATGGATAAAGAAATGTATCCATCAATAATCGTTGCAAATGACAAAGATTATTATGAAAAGAAAGCAAAACCTTTCTATACAAACTCAACTCAATTACCTGTAAACTTCACTGATGACGTATTTGAAGTTCTTGATCACCAAGACGAACTTCAAACAAAATACACAGGTGGAACAACTGTTCACATTTATGCAGGAGAAAGAATTTACGACTTAGACGTAATGAAAAACTTGGTTAAAAAAGTTTGTACATCTTACAAACTTCCATTCTTCACTTTCTCACCTACATTCAGCACATGTCCAAACCACGGATATATCGCTGGTGAACATTTCACATGTCCAAAATGCGGTAGCGATAGTGAAGTATTCTCAAGAGTTGTAGGATATATCAGACCATTGAAACAATGGAACGAAGGTAAAAGAGCAGAATTTGAAGCTAGAACAAATTTTGTTGTAGAAAAACAAAGTTCAGAAGCTGAAATATCATGCTAATTTCAGGATTTCAAAAAAGTTCTTTTATTGATTATCCGAAGAAAATTGCGGCAATAATTTTTACTCAAGGATGTAATTTCAAATGTCCATATTGCCACAATCCAGAGTTAAACGAGATTAACAAATGCGAAACAGAGTTTTCTGTTTCGCATATTGTTGATTTTCTAAAAACAAGAGTTGGAAAACTTGACGGTGTCGTTATCACAGGCGGCGAACCAACTTTACACAAAGATTTGCCAGATTTGATAAGAGAAATTAAATCAATGGGTTATTTAGTAAAACTGGATTCAAACGGCACAAATTCTACAATGCTAAAAACTTTGATTGACGAAAACCTAATTGATTATGTTGCTATGGATATAAAAGCACCTCTTGAAAAATATCAAGAAGTTATTTGTTCAAAAGTTAATCTAAAAGAAATAGAAAAAAGCATTAATATACTAAAAACATCATCTATTCCACACGAATTTAGAACAACAGTTGTAAAAACACAACTTGATAAAGAAGATTTTGAAAAAATCGGGCAACTGCTTGAAGGCGAAGAAATTTATTATTTACAAAAATTTGTTCCTACAAAAACACTTGATGAAAACTATATAAATAGCCAAACATATTCAACAGAAGAATTTGAAGAAATAAAAAACATCTTGTTGAAATATATAAAAAATGTAGAAATAAGATAAATCACTTTCATTAAATTTAGAACGAAAAACTATAAGTTTGACCATCCCTTATTGCAGTAAAATCAAGAGGTTTTGGGTTATTTTTATACTTCAAAACCAAAATTCTCAATTTGCCATTTCCTGAAATTTTATGATTTTCTGGGAACAAATGAGCAAATCTTATAGATTCTTTTGTCAATTTTACTGTTCTTATCAAATTTGGAACACACCCAACTAATGACAAGCCACAAGAACAAATCAATACAGGTGGACATGTTGATACGAAATCTAAAACATTTAATCTATCAATATCAACAAACGCATCTGTTTCCACATCTTTTAAACTCACAACTTGTTCAGAAGTTACTTTTTCAATAACAATTGGAGTATCGCTATTGTTATGAATTACATATTCAAAAGCGTGAACATATTTATTTTCTTTGTTTTTTAAACGATATTCTTTCTGTACAATACTTATTTGCGCTGAAGCATTTGAATAAGTTTGTGTATCTACACAAGTTAAATTTATTGGATTATTATCTTCTTCAAAAGAAATTACAGAATTTTTCTTTGAAATTTTTGAAATTTTTTCATTTACTATGCTTGCACCTGCTTTCAATGGTTTTATATAATCTGGAGTTACAAAAAATCCCTCTAACGCACCAGCTCTTGCACAAGCAACAAAATCAAATTTATATTCCGTCAAAGCCTCTTTGTCATCAGTTAATTTATAATTTAACCCTTTCGCATTTAAAAAAGCTGTTGTTTGATTATTATTTTTGTCATACGGAGCATCTGAAACAATATATATATCAGTATTATTATTTGCTGGATAAAATCTTACATAATGATGTTCATCACCAAACGTGCCGTAATATGTGTTTTTAAAGCCTTTTAACTTTATCATTCTTTCATTTTTTTCTACAGCATCAAGCACAGGAAGAATATCAGAAAGTTTTTTACCAATTATCGTATAACCTTGATAACTTTTAATTATATTTTCAGCATTTGCACTACTTGACGAAAACACGAATAAAAAACTTACGAACAAAACAGTTAAAAACTTTTTCATATAATTTCCTTAAATAATATTTATTCAACATACTAACATAAACAATTAAATTTTATATAAAATTTTCAACAAATACGATGCCGAAACAAGCATTATTACTAACTTTTAGTTTGTTACAATTTGTAACCAATATTGATTTTTTTCTAAAGATTATTAATACATATACCGATAGATATTGTGAGTATAGAAAAGGAGAAACACGATGGCTGCAATTAATCCTATTAGTGTAAATACACAAGGTATTGGCTCATCTTACGGTTTTATTGCTCATGCAAAGCCTGAAGAAAAAAAGGCTGAAGCACAAGCTCAACCACAAGTTCAACAACAAACACAACTTTCAGCAAATGACGTCTTAGGATATATGGCACAATCAGCAGTTACTTTTTCGCCAGTCCAAGCTACAAAAACTATAAACCCCGCAAATTATGTTGACTCTGCAAGTGCAGCTAGAATTGGTGAATTTATGAGCCAATTTGAAGACACTGTTGCAGCAAATCTTAGTGCCATCGCAGCAGAATTCCCTAGTATGTCTGAATCAGCATCTATGGCTGTTGCAGCTGGTATGACAGATTCTGAAATTTAGACGCTTATAAAGCACATTTACCCGCAAAAAGAGTGATGTTTTATTAAACATCACTCTTTTGTACTATTAAATTTGTCATGTTCTTGTTAGAATAATGATATAAAAGAAAGAGGGTAGAAATGCTAAAGAAATTTTTTCTTGATGAAGTTGAAAATGTTTTAAAAAATAATAAAATCGGACAAATGGAAAGCTACGAAGAAGGGACTCTACATATAGAAAAACCTAAAAATCTTAGTTTTGGAGATTTTGCAATCAATGTTTCACCTCTTGCTAGATTTGCAAAAATCGCACCTCCACTTATTGCTCAACAAATAGCAGAACATTTATCAAAAAATGGTTATGAAATAAACATTGTAGCAGGTTTCATCAACTTCAAAGTTGGAGAAAAAATGCTTGAAAACATCATCGAAGAAGTTTTTGAAAAGAAAGCAAATTTCGGTAAACCTGACCAAATAAAAAAAGAAAAAATCAATTTAGAATACGTTTCTGCAAACCCAACAGGACCTTTCCACATCGGACACGGTCGTTGGGCTGCTATGGGTAGTGCTTTAGCAAATTTATTGAAATTCTACGGACACGATGTTCATCAAGAATTTTACATAAATGATGCAGGAAGCCAAATTCAAAAACTTGGAAAATCTTTAGAAATAAGAGTTAGACAAGAACTTGGAGAAAAAGTTGATTTTCCAGAAGACGAAGTAGAACGCAAAAATTATTACGCAGGTGAATACTTAATCCCTGTCGCTAAAAAATACATTGAAGAAGGACACAAAAGTCTTGAACTAAATGATTTATCTGAATACGCTAAAATCACAATGGAAAAATTCCAACAAGATTTATTAAAAGATTTCAGAGTAAATTTTGACCAATTCTATTCAGAATTAGATTTACACAAATCTGGAAAAGTTGAAAGTTGTGTAAACAAATTAAGAGAAATGGGCAAATTATACGAAAAAGAAGGCGCTACTTGGTTCAAATCATCAGAATACGGTGATGACCAAGATAGAGTTATCAAAAAACCCGATGGTGCAAATACATATTTGACAGCCGATATAGCTTATCACCTAGACAAACTTGAAAGAGGTTACGACCGATTAATCAACATCTGGGGTGCTGACCACCACGGATATGTAGCAAGAGTAAAAGCATCAATCGAAGCACTTGGCTATAATCCTAACGCATTAGAAGTTTTGCTTGGACAACTTGTAAACCTTGTTATCAATGGTAACGAAGTTCGTATGGGCAAAAGAAAAAATATGGTAACTCTTGATGATTTAATCGAAGAAGTTGGCATTGATGCAACAAGATTTTGGATGTGTATGAGAAACATCGATACAACTCTTGATTTTGATATTGAACTTGCAAAAACAGCAACAGACGAAAACCCTGTATTCTATGTTCAATATGCTTATGCTAGAGCTTGTTCAATTTTAAGAAATTTAGTTACTGAAAAAACGGATACAGAAACAGGAAAAGTAACTCCTGCAATTTTAAAAGAAGAAGATATCAAAGAATTAGAAAACAATTTCTCAAAAGATATTTTAACTCCAATATTCAAAGAAGAAGCAGCTCTTGCAAGTGAAAAGAAATTAATACTAAAACTTGCAGAATTTAAGGAAATGATTAAATATTCAGCAGAAAACAGATATGTTTATACTATTTGCAGATATTTACAAGAACTTGCTGCTGATTTCCATTCTTTCTACAACGCAACAAGAGTTATAACAGATGATATAACTATGACAAAAGGTAAAATATCACTTGTAATTGCAACTAAACAAGTATTAAAAAATGCTCTTGACCTAATTTCAATTACAGCCCCAGAAAGAATGTAACTGTTACTAAAAACAAAACAGGAACAACAATGGAAAACTTAAAAAACATAAACAACGGATTAGATTACACTTGCATTTTTGGTGGAGGTGCAATCAGAGGTTTTTCATACGCAGGCGCTCTAAAAGCACTTGAAGATTTGAACATAAACATTTCAACTCTTGCAGGTTCTTCTGTTGGTGCTATTTTTGCGACTCTTATGGCTGTTGGATATAATGCAGGCGAAGTAAAAGACATATTTTTACACGCAAATTTTGAACTTTTTAGAGATATTCATTTGGGATTTGGAAAAAACTTTGCCATATCAAAAGGAGAAGTTTTCTTAGAAGAAATCAGAGATTTAATTGAAAAAAAATTCTATGGGTACGATTATAGCAAAGGCAAAAACAAACCTGTAACATTCGCTGATTTAGAAAAAAATTTAGTCATTATAACAACAAATTTGACAGATTTTAAATACAAAGAGTTTTCAAAATTCGAAACACCTGATGTAGAAATAGCTTATGCAGTCAGAATATCTTGCACAATGCCTGCTTTAATGAAACCTATTGTTATTGACGATGCAATAATTGTTGATGGAGATTTACAAAAAGGTCGTCCACAATGGTTATTATCAAAAAATTTGTACTCAGAAGATAATAGAATTTTAGAATTCAGACTTGAAGGTGAATTTGACAAAAATTACACAAATAATCCTTTGAGTTTTATGAACACAATCTACACTTGTGCGACATCTTTCTCAACCAATTTTATTATTGAAACTTACGGTCATAGAGATAAATTTGATTACATCAAAATAAATACAGGCGATGTTCTTCTTGTTGATTTCAATATCTCAAAAGAAAAAAGAGAAGAAATGATGGATATTGCTTATAACCAAACAATGAATTATTTTGAAAACGAACTTGTTGCAAAGAAAAAAAATATCATCAAACACTACAAAAAAATCTACAAATACTTAAATACAACAAACAAAAAATTAAAATATAAAAATTATAAGGCAGCAAAAGAAACATTAGGCGATTTATACCTAAACCTTGAAAACGCAAGAGATTATATTGATACAAAATATATAAATGCTCTTGAAAGTTTCAAAAACAATTTCTTAACTAATCTTTCAACAACAATTTTAAAAACATATACATTAAAAAATGAAGACGCAGTAAAACAAGACCTTGAAACTCTTTGTCATTCTTTAAAAGACAAAATTACAGAGTTTGAAAAATTCCTTCAAAATCAAGATAATTAATCAACAATGATTTTAATTACCAAATTTCATAAACTCTTCTCAATAAGTATTCTTCAAAACTTTTCTTATCAAAAGATTTTGAATTTGCATCATTAACAACTATACAAAATGCGTATTTTTTACCACTTCTTGTTGTTATATAACCCGCAATTGAACTTACATTAGTCAATGTACCTGTTTTTGCACGTAAATTCTTAGAGAAATACAACATTCTATTTGTTAATGTTCCTTCACCAGGAGTTGCGAAATTTTCTTCTAAATGGAATTTAGAATTTGTACTTAAATCTTTATACAAAACATTTGATACAAAATTTGCATTTAACAAATTATTTTTTGAAACTCCAGAACCGTCAAACACTCCAATACCATCAGTATCAATACCTTGAGCATTATAATAATCTTTCAACATAGAAACAGCATCTTGCGCATTACCTGATGTTTTTGCATATTTACCACCAGCTAATTTAAATACAGTTTCTGCAACCATATTATTACTTCTTTTCAAAACGTCTGGAATTGCTAAACTTATTGGACTTTTATGTTCAGCGATTAAATATGTTTTGCTTGGAACTTTTACTCTAGCAAAATCACCATAATATTTTACTTTAACTTTATCTAATGCTTCTTCAGTTTGCAATACAAAATATCTTCTTGGATATTTAATAGGAACTGTAACGGCAAAATCTTTTGAAACTTCACCTGTTGCTACTAAAACATCAGCTGTTGAGAATTGATTTTGTTTTATTTCAACTCCACTTCCAGCACCTGTAACTACTTCATTTTGAATACACAAAGGATAAAAAGAACTTTGTGTTATTTCTGCAACATTACCTGCTGTTGTAGGAGAAAATGTCAATGTCAAAACGTTTGAATTTAAATTATAAGGACTAAATTTTGGCATTAAAGGGTTTAATTCATTATCCCATTGCCAACCTTCACCCCAAATTTCAGCATCTAAAATTGAATCATCAATTCCAAATTTATTAATTGTAGTTATTTTATATTTTGAAAGAGTTGAAAACAAACCTCTCAAATCTTTTGTTGTTAAATAAGGATTTGCACCCAATTTTAAATATACAGATTTATCATTTGATTTATATAATTTTGTACTGAAATTATAATCTAATCCCAACGTATTTATTGAAGGAACAAGTGTTACGATTTTTTGAACAGAAGCAACAGGCACTGGAATTTTTTCATTTTGTGCAAATTTAACCTTGCCTGTATTAACATCAATAAATGATACGGCAATCATTGCGCTATTTTTAATACCTGCTTTTTCTTTTGCATAATCAACAGGAGATTGAAAAATTCTTGCATCTGCACAATTTGCACTAAACAATAAAACTAAAAACAAAAATATATTAATTATTTTTTTCATTTCTTCTCTTCCACCATTCTTTTAATGACCAAGCATGTTTCCAAGCTTGTTTTGCTTTCATATCCAAATCATCAAGACTTTGTCTTATTTGTTCTTTAACCTTTTTATCATCCTCTTCTGTGTTGTTTTCATCAACATAAATAGGCTCGCCGTATAAATTCACTAATCTTACCAAACCTAATGGATAACTAAAACTATCCCACGATGAAAATCTAATAAAATTAATATCTGGAGAATACCAAGTCATAGGAACAATTGGAACTTTTGCAATTTTTGCAATCTTTATAATTCCATCTTTTACAGATTTTGCAGGGCCTCTAGGACCATCAACAGTGATAGCGACATCATCGCCTGATTTTAATAAATCTATCATTTTCATAGTAGCTTCTACACTACCTTTTTTACCTTTTGAACCACGAACAGTCTTAAAACCTAACTTTTCTGCGGCACTTGCAATGATTTCACCATCTACGGATTTACTTATTAAAATATTTAATCTTGATTTTTCTTTTAACCCAAATAAAGAACATTGATTTCCGTGCCAAACAGCATAAATGCATGGTTTAAGCTGAGGATTACCAACTTCTACAATTTTGGTCAAATGTTTTTGAACACTAAAAACTGCATTAATTAATTTTATTAATATTTTAACTTGTTTCTCACCAGAAATATGCATGCTTTTATTTTAGCACAAATCCAAACATATTTATACAAAAAGAAAGAGGATATTTTAGTTTTTAAAACATCCTCTTTCAAATTCTTTAACAGTTAGTTAAAAATTATAATTTGTCAGCAACCATTTTCAAAGTTTCTGCCAATCTTGTTGAATAACCCATTTCGTTATCATACCAAGAAATAATTTTAACCATATTGTCACCCATAACTCTTGTTAATAGAGCATCAACAGTTGATGATTGAGATGATCCAATGTAGTCAGAAGAAACAAGTGGTTCTTCAGTATAGCATAATACGTGACCATCAGCAGCTGATTTCAATGCTGCATTTACTGATTCAACTGTTACAGGTTTTTCTGTTTCAAATACAACGTCAACCAATGAAACGTCTGGAGTAGGAACACGCATAGCGAAACCATCCAATTTACCTTTTAATTCAGGTAATACTAGAGAAACTGCTGCAGCTGCACCTGTTTTTGTAGGAACGATGTTTAAAGCACCAGCTCTAGCACGCCGTGGATCTTTGTGTCCAGCATCTAAAATTCTTTGGTCACCTGTATAAGAGTGAACTGTTGTCATCAAACCTTTAACGATACCAAAGTTTTCTTTGATAGCTTTAGCTACAGGAGCTAAACAGTTTGTTGTACAAGATGCCATTGAAATAACATTGTGTTTGTTTGTATC
Source organism: Candidatus Gastranaerophilaceae bacterium (assembly GCA_045616505.1). GTDB lineage: Bacteria > Cyanobacteriota > Vampirovibrionia > Gastranaerophilales > Gastranaerophilaceae > JAKSUT01. The sequence goes on from JAZLGV010000082.1 coordinate 10,393, forward strand.
ATATTCTTTTTCGTTAACACCTAAAACGATTGTTAAGTCTTCATTTTTAGCAGGAGCTGAAATGATAACTTTTTTAGCACCAGCATCGATGTGTGCTTTTGCTTTTGTTGCATCTGTGAAGAAACCTGTTGATTCAACAACAACTTCAACACCTAATTTTGCCCATGGTAATTGAGCTGGATCTTTTTCAGCGAACATTAAGATTTTGTGTCCGTTTACTACGATACCATCTTCTTCAGCTTCAACAGTACCATCAAATTTACCCATAACTGAGTCATATTTGAAAATACGAGCTGCGTCTGCTGGAGTTAGACCAGGGTCATTTATTGCTACATAATCAAGTTGAGTGTAAATACCTTCCTTGATTGCTGCTCTTAAAGTGTTACGACCAATTCTACCAAAACCGTTAATTGCTACTTTTTTAGCCATTTGTATTTATCCTTTCCTTTATGTGAATAATTAACATGTCTGTTATAACTCAAACAAAAAACAATGTAAAGAATAGAGATAAATAAATATGCTAAAAATTTAACCTATACAGTAGCTTTTTCTAAATATGCAACACTACCTTCCAAAATTTGATTTTTACCTGCCAATTTTGCATCTTGCAAGCTTAAATCAGCAGCTTTTATCAATTGGTCAGAAGTTTTGAATTTTGCAGTAGCATCTGCTGGGATAGTTACATAACCACCACTTACAGTAAATGCGTTTGTTTTATCAATATGACTTTGCCATTTTTCAATATCATGTAATGTGTTTTTGTAAGGAGTTACAAATTTATCTAATTGAACTTTTAATGGTTGACCTGCAACCTCTGTTGTTAATGAAATTTTTGAATCTGAAGAAACTAGTTTTTTAATATCATTCAACAAAGTTACATCTTGAGGTTCAAATTCTTTTTGATAATTATCTAAAAATTTTACGATATTTTCTTTTGCAACTTTTTGATTATTACTTTTTAAGTTATCAAATACACCATTTTGAATTAATGCCAATTGTTCATTTATAGGTCCTTTTTGTT